>JAACDH010000708.1 GCA_009936995.1 Rhodobacterales bacterium | reverse complement strand
TCGGGCGAAGTGGTCGAGCACCTTGGCCTTCGCCCCCTCGTCGTCGCCTTGCTCGAACATCATCCGGGCCATCTGCAGGTCTGGGCTGAAGTAGCCCGCGCCCAACATGGTGGACTTATACAATTCGACGATAAACCCTCCTTCTCGCGACTGATTCAGGAACGAACGCGAACGATATGGGTCGAGCATATCGGTAAGTTGTTCGGCCTGTTTGGGGTAGTAGGCGGCCGACTGCTGAAAAGCGAGCAGCGCCTCTTTGCTGTCACCACTTCGCTGGTGTAGCACCCCCATGAGCAGAAACGCCGGCGCCGAGCGGTCGGGATGTTCCTCGACATAGCCACTAAGCATATCGAGAACGGCTGGTGCATCCTCGATATTTCCCAGCTCAATCCGAGCAAGTGCTGCGATGAGGTGGGCCTCGCGCTCCATGGGCGCTTTTTCGATGGCGAGCTCTGCGCTGGCCTGTGCGGCGGCCCAGTCCCCGTTGTGCGCGGCGAGATAACTACGGTCTCGAAGGATGGCGAGCTGCTCCCACTCCTCGTGGTACCGGTGGTACACCTGAGACGTGTTGTATAGCGCCTCAAGCAGCTCGTGCTCCATCTGGTTGATGTCGATGACCAGCTGGTGGCGGGTAGCCTGGCGTTCTTTCAGGTCGTTGAGCAGTCCCTGAGCCTGTTCGCGGTCGACCGACATCGCCCCTGATGGCGAGACCAAGTTGGCGTCCGCGCTCACCGAGACCACCGACAGGGTCGACAGCAGCAGCTCGCTGGTGACTTCCCACATCGCCGCTTGGTCTTCGGCCTCGACCTGCTTGGCGTACAGGCGCATCAGCACGTCGAGTACCTCTTTACGGGCCTCGAGGACCTCGGGCGCCACGTCGCGGTAGTCCTGAGTGGAGAGGGCCATCAGATAGTCGTGGAGAGAATCCTTTTCGGCCAGCGCCATGTCGACCTCGTGCAGAACGCGCACGGTCTTGTCGAGATCGTAGGCTGGCGCTGCGATGGCCTCGTCGAGCTTGTCGTAGACGGGTTTGAATTCCTCGGCGGCGAGCGCCTCTTGGGCCTCGAACGCGGCCACCACAGCGTCGGAGCTCTGCTTCCACCACAGGCCCAGTCCCGCCGCTGGTAGACCGATCATCAGCACCACCAACAAACCACAGCCAAGGGTTCGTTGGGACGGTCCCTTCGATTTTATCTCTGACGCCACTTCGTCCATGGTCCCCACTCGTTGGTTTTCAGTCACACTAACCCCTGCTGCGCTGACACCCGTCCCACTGTTGCATCCGAGCGTGTGCCGCATGCCACTCGCCACACTCTTAGTCCCCGCATTGATGGCCGGTAAGACCAGCGCAAGACACGATACTCCCCGGACGCCACTCTTAATGCGGCGAGATGGAAAGTCAGGTTCCGACTGGTGCAGTACACCACTCGCGACAGCGATATTGCTAGGAAAAGCCCGCGCACGGCTCGCCCGAAAACAGCCTTCGGGTCAGCGGTGGCTCCAACACACGCGACGACACCAAAGATGTCCGCTGAGGCGCTGGCACCGAAGACGAAATGTGCCTACTGGGAATCGACGTCACCCTCTCCTAGCGTAGAGCACTCCATGACCCTCCGAATCGCCATGTGGTCCGGCCCGCGAAACATCAGCACCGCCCTGATGCGTTCGTGGGAAAACCGAGCCGACTGCTCGGTCCTCGACGAACCACTCTACGCCGCCTTTCTCGCGCGCACAGGCCTCGAACACCCAGGTAGAATCAGCATCCTTAAATCCCAGCCTACAAACTGGGAGGAGGCGTTGGCCCGCCTCACCGCCCCGTGTTCCACGCCAATTCAGTACCAAAAACACATGTCTCACCACGTTCCCAACGACGCAGACCTGGACTGGATGGCAGATCTGCAGCACGTCTTTCTGATCCGCGACCCCGCCGAAGTGCTGGCATCGTATGTGATTCGGCGCTCGGCGGTAACCCCCGAGGACCTTGGATTTCTCCAGCAACTTCGGCTCATCGAGCACCTACAGCGCCTAAACCAAACCGTCACCGTCCTCGACAGCGCCGACCTGCTTCAGAACCCGGAGCGCCGCCTCACCCAGCTCTGCAGACTGCTCGGGGTGCCCTTCGACGAC
>JAACDH010000149.1 GCA_009936995.1 Rhodobacterales bacterium | reverse complement strand
CGCGCGTCGATTCGCCGAGGGCGTCGAAGACGGTATGCTCGACCGTGCGCGCTTGTCTGCCGATGTGCGGGCCGACAACGCGCTCATCGCCTCTCTCTCAGAGCAGTTGGGGGTCGAGAAAGGGCTGCGCGAGAAGGGAGCCAGCTCCAACGAGCAGGTTCGGGGTATCGAGCGCAAGCTCGAAGTCACTCAGGCGAGGCTCGATGCCAATCGCTCGGCGCTCGGCCAGGCTCAACAGGCCAATGGGTCGGCGATTCAGCGCGGCGTGAACGCTCCGTTGGCCAACCCCTGGCACGTGGTCGCGGCCACCCGTCGTCTCGAGCAGGTCGAGGCCCGTATCGCCGAGCTCCAGCTCATAGCCAGCATCGACGGCCAGGTCACCGCCATCTACCATCAGCCCGGTGAGGTCATCGAGGGCGGTCAGCCGGTGCTCCAGATCACCCAGACCAGTACGGACATGGTGCTCGCGTGGCTGCCGAGCGTCGCCACCAGCGAGTTTGTGGCCGGCGCCGAGGCCAAAGTGGTTCGTCCGAACGGCCAAATTCTAGATGGCGAGCTGGTGTCGGTGGGCAGTGGTCCACAGCCTATGCCAGCGCAGCTGTGGCACAATCCCAGCTACCCCGAGTGGGGCGTGCCCATTCGAATTCATCTCAGCGCGGGTCTCGTCGGTCCCCAAGAGCCGGTTCGGATTCGCCTGTAGCGTCGTTTTCGTCCGCGGCATGTCTGTGGACAACTTTTTCTGTACACCTCCAAGAGGAAGTTTGCTCCTTATCCATCGGCTGTGTATAATGCTATGGATTAACAAAGGACTTGACGTGTAAAGTCCCGGGGAGGCTTCGATGAAGTGGTCTGATAACGAGCTCGAAGAACTAGCTGGCTTCTTTGCTAAACGGATGACCCCGGGCCTCGAACCTATAGATCCGACCGATCCTCCGCCCTCCGCGTCGACCCAGACCGAGTGGCTTGCGGCCCTAAAGTTGGCCCGAGACGGGGGTATGCTGCCGACGCTCGCGCGCCAAATCGGCCAGGTTCACCCTGGCGATGAGAACCTCCAGCACGCCTGCGCGCTGCTCACCGAGAGCAAGGGCGCCAGTCCCGCCGCGTTGATGGGGGCGGCTCTGTCGGTGGGCACTCTGCTGGCGTTTGTAGGTGGCGGCCTCTATCTCCAGAGCCAGCCTGCCGCAGAGGCGCCTACGCTTCAGCCCCAGTCCGTGGTGATGGCGTCGGCTGATCTTCAGGCGCCCGCTGCACAGGTGGTCGAAGCGACTGTGGTCGAAGCGACTGTGGTCGAGGACGAGAGCGTCTTCGAGGACGAGCAGATCCTGGAAATGGATGAGGTCATCGAAGACGTAGTGGCAATCCAAGAGGCACCGACCTTGCCCGCTCCGACGTTCAAGCGCTGCATGGCCAGCGAGGGCGAGGGCGAGCTGGTTGGCTACTGGTACGCCGGCGAAGAGCCTCCTGGCACCCAGGGCAGCACGGTTACGCTCGGTCACGCTGTGAACGTACGCGTCGACTACCCCGATGTGCACAACCGGTTCGACGCCCGGTCCACGGTCACCTGCGTGCTCCAAGAGGGTGATGTGGTCCGATTGACTGCTGCGGCCGTCAAGGTGCCGGGCAACGCTTATTGGATTCCGTTGATCTCGGGCGATTTGGCCAGTTGATTCCGGCGAGCCAAGCTCAGTAGCGCTAATAACCAGAGCCCTCCCGACGTGGAGGTGGTGCTCTGACAGCCGCACTGTGCGCCCGTCTGTGGAAAATTACACACGGGGTTAGAGGCGATCTGGACGTCACATTCGACGATGCCCACCTGCATGGGGCTTCCCTCGGAGGTGGTGACCAAGTCGCCGTCAAGGTCGAAAGTGATGGCTTCGCCGTCGGTGAGGCCTACGCCATCCACGGCGATGGGCGTGTCGGACCAGTGTGCGTTCGGATCGTTCGGGTCTACCTGCCAGATCCAAATGCCGCCGGCCGTGCGGACCACCAACTGGTCGCCGGTCTTGTTGTAGTCGGCTGCAGTGACGGCCCGGGTGGTGCTGGTGAGGCCGTCGAGGTTGAAGCTGGCCAGCAGCTTTAGGGGCTTTGACGGGTTGCCCTCGATGAACTGATACACCTGGGATTGGCCATCGCCGTCTTTGGTGATCAGCTGGATGTCGCCGGTGCACGGGTGGACCATCAGGGCCTCGGCGTCGCGGGGGCCGGCCTCGTAGTAGCCAGTGCGCTTCTCGACGCGCTTGGCTGGCTTACCTTGGGCCTCGGGCTCGCGGACGATGTACACCGACACCGTGCCGCGGTCGGCGTTGTTGTCGCCGATATCGGCGATGTACAGGCAGTCGCCCACGTCGGGGCAGGGGGCGGCGGCGATGTCCTCCCAGTCTTCGTTCTGGGCGCCCTTGACGTTGTGGCTGCCCAAGAAGGTGCCGTCGAGGTCGAACGCGTGCAGCACGGAGGTTCCGCCATGGTCGTCGTGGGTGTAAAACACGTCGGGCCGAAGTCGGCTGGCGGCCACCCCCGATGACTCCTCGATGGCGGTGTCTTCGACGGACGGCGCGCTGGTTCCGGTGGCCCAGGTTTCGCAGGTGTTGGCGAGGGCCATGTTGACAAACAGCAAGAACGTCACGGTGGAGATCCGGGGTGAGGTGGGACCTCGTTAGTGTAAGCAAAAAACCCCCACGGCGCAGGGCCGCGAGGGTTTGTTGGTGCGCATCAGGAGGATACGCGGGAAAGTCACACCTTAGCGGGCGACGTTCCACTCCGAGCAGTTAGCGGCGGAGATTTCGGCAGCAGCGGTGACGGGGTTGATCTCGGGAGCCATGCCGCCGTAAACATCATCGATGCCGCCGTTGTTGGTGTCACTGGAGAACACGGCGCAGTCACCCATGTTGCCGTCAAGGTCGTAGACCCGGATGGCGAACGTCATGGTGGGGTCAATGTCGTGCACGCCACAAGCGAAGACGGTGTTGACGTCTTCGGCAGCGTCGGCGAACGCAACGCCACCCATAAGGTCACGTTGGATGACATCCCAGCCGCCCGCGGCGTCGAAGTCGACGGAGGGCATGGTGTGCTCGTCGTTGTAGCCGCCGTCAACACCGGTCTCCCAGGCGTTGACGATGTTGTTGCCGTCGGTCCAAGCGATGGTCTCGGCGTAGTAGGTCCAGGTGTCGCCAGCGCAGGACGGGTACTCGACGAGGTCGATGGCGAGCATGGGCACGGTGGTCCCGGTCATCGTGGTCGTCGTGCCGGAGGTGGTGACGGTGGTGGTGCTGGTGTCGCCGCTGTCTTTGCCGTCGTCGCTGCAAGCAGCGAGGGTGGTCAGGGCCGCGAGGCTCGAAATCATCAGGATGTTCTTGATCATGGTTTTTCTCCTCCAAAGAGTGGGCGCAGCATAACCTGAAGTTGACAGCGTGCGCCATTCTCTAGTGCCCATCGTGGGTAAATTACGGTCTATGACCGTTGAACGGGAAAAATCACCGGACGCTTTCTGGGGAATTTTTTGCCTAATGGTCCACGATGGGGGCCGAGCCATGAGGTATGACAGGATAGAGGTGAGCCATGCGACGGTCGATTTGGGGTGTTTTTCTTGTGGCGTGCGGGGTCAAAGTGGCCCCGGTTGCGGTCGATCCAATGTCCGAGCCTACGGTCGCGGTGGCCCCCGAGCTCCACACCGACGCGGTTGCGGGCGTCTCCGATCCCCCACTCCGCCAACTGCTGCACGACCACTGGGAGGCCACGCTGCTCGCCAGCCCCGAGTGGGCCACGGCCCTGGGCGACCACCGCTACGACGATCAGCTCGCCGATGGCTCCCAAGCCGCCCGGACCGCGTGGACCGCGTCTCTACTGGGCTGGTTGGCCCGCGCCGAGGGGCTGGAGGGTCTCGACGCCGCCGACGCGCTCACGGCGGATCTATTTATCCATGAGCAGACCACGGCGCTGGCCGTCGAGGCCTGCCGTTTTCACGCTTGGAGTCTATCTCCACGGTACAACCGCATCACCGGAACCCTCTCCATCCCCGAGACGCTGCCCGTGCACGCCTTAAAGGATGGGGAGAATTTGGTGGCCCGACTGCGTGGCACGCCCGCAGTCATCGACACCGAGATCCTCAACCTTCGGGCCGGACTCGCCGACAACTTGGTGGCCAACGCACACTCGGTGGGCCTGATCGTCGAGCTCGCCAACACTCAGCTCACCCTACCCGATACCGAGAGCGCGCTGTACAAGACCATCACCCAGGCGCACGACGACTGGGACGACGACGAACTTCAGCGGTTTCGCGACGACGCAGCTGCGGCCATTCGCGACGACGTCCGCCCGGCCTTCACCCGTTACCGCGACTTTCTCCGAGACGAGGTGTTGCCGGTCGCTCGACCCGCCGACGCTGCTGGTGTGGGCGCCCTTCCTCTAGGGGAGTCGTGCTACCAGGCCCTCATCCTCCAGCACACCACCTTGGAGCGAACCCCCGACCAGCTCCATCAGACCGGCCTCGATGCCTTGGCCCAGATTCACGATGAGTTCCGGTCCATCGCGCCGGGCGTCTTGCAGACCGATGATTTGTCGGAGATCTTTGCCCGCCTGCGCACCGACCCCGAGCTGTACTTCTCCAGCGAGCAGGAAGTGGAAGACAAGGCGGTCCAGGCGCTGGCCGCCGCCCAGCAGGCCATGCCGGAGTGGTTCGGTCGACTGCCACAGACCGCCTGTGAGGTGGAGCGCATCCCCGACTACGAGGCGCCGTACACCACCATCGCCTACTACCGCCAGCCCACTCCCGGTGAGCGCCCCGGCACGTACTTCATCAACACCTACGCCCCCGAGACCCGACCGCGTCACGAGGCCGAGGTGCTGGCTTTCCACGAGTCCATTCCGGGCCACCACCTGCAGATCGCCATCTCCCAAGAGCTTCCCGACCTCCCCGCCTTCCGCAAACACGGTGGCGTGACTGCCTTTGTCGAGGGCTGGGCGCTGTACACCGAGCGCCTCGCCGACGAGATGGGTCTGTACTCTGGCGACGTCGATCGGCTGGGGATGCTGTCCTTCGACGCCTGGCGAGCGGGCCGCTTGGTGGTGGACACTGGCGTGCATTCTAAGGGCTGGACGCGGGAGCAGGCCGAGACCTTCCTGCGCGAGAACACGCCCTTGGCAGAGAACAACATCGCCAACGAGGTGGATCGGTACATCACCTGGCCGGGACAAGCGCTGGCGTACAAGACGGGGCAGATCGAGATCTGGCGAATGCGCCGCGAGGCCGAGTCCCAGCTGGGCGAGCGCTTTGATCTCCCCGCTTTTCACGATGTTGTCTTGGGTGCCGGTGCGGTGCCCCTCGCCGTATTAGAGGCTCGCATCGACGCACATGTGGCATTGGTCCAAAACACGACGGACTGAGCGAAAGGACACAATGGCCATGGGCGCATGTTGAGGGGGGCCGATAGCGGCTGCCAGAGATATGAACCGTCATTCACTGAACTCCGAACTAGGGTCCGCATGCTCCCCGAAGCACTCCTCACTGGCGAAAACGCAGCTTGGCTCGACCAGCAATACTGCGTCTGGCTCGAAGACTCTCAAGGTGTTCAGGTCGATCTCGCGGCCTATTTCTCCACACTCGAGAAACCCGCCCAGCGCGACGGACAGGCCATTGGCGCGCCGCCCGCGTTTGTGGCCCGGACGATCTTCAACCCGCCCGCTGCTGGGCGAGGCGCCGATCTACGTGCGGTGGCGGATCGTCAAGCCGGCGTGGCCCAGCTGATCAATGCCTATCGGGTGCGCGGCCACATGGAAGCCGCCATCGACCCTCTCGGCCGTCGCGAGCAGGTGGTCCCCCCCGAGCTCACGCTGCCCTTTTTCGGGCTCACGCCTGCTGACCTCGAGGCGGAGGTGCCCACCGCACCTCTGTTCGGAATGCCAGACCAAGCCTCGATTCGCGAGATCGTAGCCCACCTGCGCGCGACGTACTGCGGCTCCATCGGCGCCGAGTTCATGAACATCACCGACAACGGGCAGAAGCACTATGTGCAGCGTCAGCTCGAGACACTCCCCAACCGCGCGGTGCTCAATCCCACCGAAGAGCGTCGGGTGTTTCGCAAGCTCTGCGATGCCGAGAACTTTGAGCGGATGCTGCACACGCGGTTCCCCGGTACCAAACGATTCAGCCTCGAAGGCGCCGAGACGCTCATCCCGCTACTCGACTTGGTCATCGAGCATGCGGGCGCCGCGGGCGTCGATGAGGTGGTGGTTGGCATGGCCCACCGCGGTCGCCTGAACACCCTGGTGAACATCCTCGAGAAGCCCGCCAAGCTGGTGGTCGACGAGTTTCAAGACTCTGGCGGATCCACTCAGGGTTCGGGTGATGTGAAATACCATATGGGCTACTCCGCCGACACCGTCACCGTCCGTGGTGACACCGTGCACCTGTCGCTCACGCCCAACCCATCGCACCTTGAGGCCGTGAACACCGTGGTCCAGGGCCGGGTTCGCGCCAAACAAGAGCGTGCTGGAGACGACGGTGGTCGCTGCATGGCGCTGCTGATGCATGGGGATGCTGCGTTTAGTGGTCAGGGTCTTGTGATGGAGACGCTCAACCTGTCCGAGCTAAGAGGGTACCGCACCGGTGGCACCCTTCACGTCATCGTCAACAACCAGATTGGCTTCACCACGCCGCCCTCCGAGTCGCGCTCTACGCCCTATGCGACCGACATTGCCCGAATGCTCGGTGTCCCTATCTTCCATGTCAATGGCGAAGATCCACGGGCTGTGGCCGCCGTAGTGCAGATGGCCGTCGAGTACCGCATGACCTACCGTCGAGACGTCGTCATCGACATGTACTGCTACCGCAAGCACGGACATAACGAAGGCGACGAGCCCAGCTTCACCCAGCCGCTGATGTACAAGGCCATTCGCGCCCGGCCCACGCCTCGTTTTGTGTACGGGGCTCACCTCAACCGCATTGGCGTGCTCACAGAGGCCGATCTTGCCCAGATCGATAACGAGTCTAAGGCCGAGATGTCCGCCGCGGCTTTGGGTAGTCCTTTGATCCAGCCTATCGTGACCGCGCCCGCGTTACTCGAGAAGGGCGAAGACCCCGACCTCGGCAAGTACTTCTCGTCGGGTGCGTCAACAGCAAATCGGGCCACGGACCTCGAGAAACAAGACGGCGGCTCGGCGCTCAAGGGGCTGTGGGAGCGCTTTGTGGGCGGTCAGATCGACGAAGAGACGGACACGTCCATGCCCACCGAGAAGCTGGTCGCGCTGCTTCGGAAGGGCAACACCGTGCCCGACGGCTTTAACGCCCACGCCAAAATTCGCCGATTGCTCAAGCAGCGCTCAGCGATGATCGAGGGCGAGCGTCCTATGGACTGGGCGATGGGCGAGATTGCTGCTTTTGCAACGCTTCTTGATGCTGGCTACCGGGTTCGTTTGTCGGGCCAAGACTGTGGTCGCGGCACCTTCTCCCACCGGCACGCGGTGGTCACCGACATCGACACCAATGACGAGGTCTACCCACTGGCACAGATCTCGCCCAAGTTCGACGCCATCGACAGCTCGCTCTCCGAGAGTGGCGTTTTGGGATTTGAGGTGGGCTACAGCTTCGACTGCCCCGACGGCCTGATTCTCTGGGAAGCGCAGTTCGGTGACTTCAGCAACGGCGGCCAGATCATCATCGACCAGTTCATCACCGCGGCCGAGCAGAAGTGGAATCGCTTGTCGGGCTTGGTGATGATGCTTCCCCACGGCTACGAAGGCCAGGGGCCGGAGCACTCTAGCGCCCGCATCGAGCGCTACCTGTTGCAGTGTGGCGAGGGCAATATCCAAGTCGCCAACGTGACTACGCCAGCTCAGCTGTACCATCTATTCCGTCGTCAGACGCTACGAAACACCCGCAAGCCGCTGATTCTTTTCACGCCCAAGAGCTTGCTACGACACCCCAAGGCGGTGTCCAGTATTGCCGATATGGCTGACGGCAAGTTCCACCGGGTGCTGGTCGAGCAGCAGCCGCTGGTGGCTGATACCGACGTCAAACGTGTCGTGTTCTGCAGCGGAAAGCTTTACTACGAGCTGCTGAAAGAGCGCGAAGCGATGGGCGAGAGACAAGTCGCGCTGGTTCGCGTTGAGCTGCTGTACCCCTTCCCAGCTGCCGATATTCATGCCGAGCTTGAGCGTTACCCCAACGCCGAGGCGGTCTGGTGCCAGGAAGAGCCCAAGAATATGGGCGCCTGGCCCGTCATTTTACACTGGATGCTGGACGAGCTGCCCGCGGCCCGTCTCCCACGCTACGTCGGTCGCAACGCGGCTGCCGCGCCGGCCACCGGTTCTCACAAGAAACACCAATGCGAACAGGCGGCGCTGATTGCCGCCGCGCTCTCGCTCTAGGACGCCTTCATGGTTGATATCCAAATTCCCCAGATCGGTGAGTCCATCACCACGGTGTTCATCGCCCGGTGGATCAAACAAGCCGGTGAGTTCATTCAAGAGGGCGAGAGCCTGCTCGAGATCGACTCCGACAAGGCGTCGATGGAAGTCCCCAGCCCCACCAGCGGCAAGGTGGTCGAGGTGCTGTTCGAGGACGGAGACGAGGTAGCCGTTGGCGCCGTCATCGCCCGTATCGACGCCTCCGCAACCGCCGCTGCACCCGCTGCCGCGCCGGCAATATCATCAGTTAAGCAAGAAACAACGGGCGAAGTTCGCGCGGGTCCGGCGGCCCGCCAGGCGGCCAGTGTGGTCGGCGTCTCCCTCGAGAAGGTCGCGGGAACCGGTCCCCGTGGCCGGATCACCACCTCCGATGTGCAGACCGCTTCCCAGCCCGCGCCGGCGCCGGTGGCCAAGCCGTGCGCAAGGCCCGCCCCCATGGTAGACACGGGCGTTCTCGTCGAGCGGGAGAAGATGACGCCGCTTCGCCGGACCATCGCCCGTCGCTTGGTCGAGGCCCAACAGACGGCGGCCATGCTCACGACGTTTAACGAAGTCGACATGACCCGCATCATGGCCCTTCGCAAGAGCTACCAAGACCGATTCGTGAAGAAGAACGGCTTTAAGCTCGGCTTCATGAGCTTCTTCGTCAAGGCTGCG
>JAACDH010000148.1 GCA_009936995.1 Rhodobacterales bacterium | reverse complement strand
TTGGTTGCCAAGCATGCGGCCGAGCACACTTACGGCGTCTCGGTCTTCATCGCCACGACTGTTCAGACGGCACATCATGTTGGTCTGCGTTTGGGTGCGCTTCTCTTCATCGAAGACCACCGTCCGTGCGGCATCAGTGGGCATAGTCGGCGTTTCGAGTTTCGGCGTGGTGGACTTGGCCGAATTGGAATTCGCAGTCCAATCGCCGAATTGTTCCTGAGCTTCGGCGAGCGCCGCACTCTTGTCGACCTTGCCGACGATGAGCAGCGTTGCGTTCTCCGGGTGTATCCAGTTGTCCATGTATTGGGACACCTCACTGCTGCCCCATTCTTCCCACATGTTCCAGTCTTCCCAGCTGGTGGAACGGTGTGCTTCAGAGCCGGGGAACAACAGCTCGTTCCGCAGGTTGCTCATGTGCCAGGAGCTTTCCATCCAGTTGCGCTTCAGTCGCTTGCGTCCGCCCTTGACCCAGGAGGCCTTACCGTTCATGTACGGCATGGCGGTCTCGAGTTCACCGCGAAGAATCCACAGCATGCCGTCGAGGTTGCCCGCCGGTGCGGTGATGCCCATGAACCAGCCGTTGTCGAACGTGGGGGTGTTTAGCGGACCGGCTTCGTTCTCGCCGAAGCCGAGGAAGGCGGGCTGGAAGTAGTAGGTGGTGCTACCGGCGATCTTCAGAGGGTCGAAGCCCTGGGACTTGGAGAAGTTGGCCGCGTACCGGTGGATGCCATTGGGGTCGGTGGCGTATCCACCGCCAAAGATGACTCGGGCGTGTGCCTTGGGCGAATCACCATGGGGCAAGATGACCACCCGCATGCCGTTGTCGAGTTTCGTGTCGAGCACCTTGTTGAGGTCGGGGGCCGCGTACGAGTCGGCGATGGCCGCCTCAGTAGCAAGCGACAGATCGTCAGAGGACTGGATCACGGCATCATCGGCAGAGGCGCCACCGTAGGAACTGTCGGCGCTTTTAACATCGACATCCGAGGCCTTGATGGGCTCGACCACAAGAACTGCGGCTCGGTCACGCTTCAGATATTTCTTGGCGAGGTTAGAGATGGCAAAGCCGTCTACGTTCATCATCTGTCCGATGGCGGCGCTGTAGTAGTTGGGGTTGCCAGTCCAGTGGGCGTACTCGCCGATGGACTCACCCCGGGTACCAAACACTTGGGCGACGAGGTCGATAGAGTCGATGGTGTCTTTGATGGACTCTTGTTTGGAGCGACTCACCTGCAGGTTGAACATCGATGCGTTCTCGGCGTTCCATATCTCGGGCAACTGGTCGATCATCTTCTCGGCGATGTTGGCCGAGTCGAGCTTCCGGTTGTTCACTTCGACACCACAGACCATCGTAGTGGCGAGGAGCTGCGGCTGGGAGAAACAGAAGGCACCGCCGACGCCGTCGCCGAAGTTCATGTCCAGGCCGCGAGCAACAAAGCCCGAAGCCGTGTTGCCCAGCATGACCAAGTTGAAGTGGTCGTCGTGGTAGCCAGGGGGAAGCGACCAACCCACCATCACCATGCGCTTGTCGACCGGGCCCTCGCGCACGACGACCTCGGTGTTGCCCAGGACTGGCGGCTCGGCGCGCTGGTTCTTGGGCGGGATGCGGGAGGTGCGGTTGGGGTCCATCATGAAATCGACGGCCCGGTTCTGCTTGGCATCAGCACTGAACACATCGTCGAAGTTTAGGGGCTCTGCGACCTCGCCCTCGGCGACTTCTTGGGCATGGAAGGTGGCTGGATCGAGAAGCACGGGCATGAAGTTGCTAGAGTCTGGGTTTGCTGCGAAGTCGGCGGCGGTGATGCCAGGTCGCAGTACCGGCACCACGTGGTCGCTGGTGGCGTCGGGATGCAGCAGCTCGGGCGAGAAGGTGGCCATGATCTTTTCGACCAGCTCTTCCTTCGTGAAGTCACCGATAATGGTGATGGTGGTATCTGCCGGCTTGTAAAACTCGTCGACGTAGGTTTGTAGGACCTTCAAGTCGATGTTGTTCAGTGTGTCGTGTGTGGAACGCTGGGAGTAGGGATGGTCGGACGGGTAGACCACTGTGTTCATGAAGTCGATGAGGATGGACTGCGATTGCTCGTTGCGGCGACGCCACTCGTTCCGAATGACCTCACGTTCGGTGTCGATCTGCTCTTCGGTGACGCCGCGGTAGAAGTGAGTGAGGCGCAGGGACTCGAGGCCCAACATGATGTCGAGGTACTCGATGTTAGCCGTGGTGCGGTAGTCGGTGCGATCGTTGGCCGTAGTGGCATTGAACAGCGTGCCCAAGTCTTGGATCATGAACATGATCGGGGGCAGGTTCTCGCCGTGGACGGATCGGAACCAAAGGTGCTCCACGAAGTGGGCGGTCTCTTCGGCGCCTTCAGGGTCGTCGTTAAAGCCGTGGCCAACGTACGTATAGATGGAGGCCACCGGGTGACTATGATCTTCTTGGATGAGAAAACGTAGGCCCGAAGGGAAGTCCAACACGGTGGTGTCGAGGCTGAACTCGCCGATTTGTGGGGACATCACGGGTGATGCGGGGCGGTCTCCGGCGGCCTGAGCGGCGGGAGTGGCGAGCATGGCCAGCGCGGGCAAAAGCTTCAGAAACTTCATGGAGAACCTCTTTGGAGGGGACGAGTCGACCCGATAACACGCGCGCCCACGAGAAGGGTTCCACTCCCTGGTGTAAAAAAGCGTCCATGCGTTCACACCTCGGCCCAGGCATACTGTGTGCAGGAGGACAGATGGACGCCCTGCTGGTGGCAGTGCTCACCGCGATCACTGCTGTTTTGGGTGTGTTTTGGTGGAACATTTTGACACGCCCAGAGCTGATTTTATCGGGCTTTCAGGACGCCAACCACGACGGTGAGGGCTGGTTTGAGCACCATCCCGGGGCGCTCAAGGCCCTACGGCTGGTGGTGGGTGGGCTGGTTTTCGTGTCGGGATTCATGACGGGTCTGGCGCTCACTTTTCTGGCGCGTACGGGCTAGGTTGGCCTTGACACCCGGCCCTGCCCCGGATTACGAGCGGGTCGCTTCACACGGCCCGTGTGTTTGCAGCGCGGCTAGGTAGCTCAGTTGGTTAGAGCGCTCGGTTCATACCCGGGTTGTCGGCGGTTCGAGTCCGCCTCTAGCTACGCGCCGCAAAGCGCTGCCAGTCCTTCGGATGATCAAAGTCGAGGACCACGTCAGCATCTAGGGTGATGATTCGCGAAGCGCTTTGCAGCAGCGTCCTCAGACCTCCAGGTGGAGCCCGACCGCGCACGTTCGCGGCGTTCGCGGCGTCCAGGAAGACGGGATGACCCGCCCGACCGTCTGGGGCGCAGGCGATGGCGGGTGGGGTGGCACGCTGTAAGGCGACCAACACCGGTCGCTTTACCGGAGGCGTGTCTACGGGAGTGATCAGGCCGGCTCCCGACAGCGGGAGCGCGTTGAGGGCGAGGTGCAAGCTGTCGGCGGGCCAAGAGCTGTGCCAGTTGGCGTTGTGGACCAGATGAACGTTGTGCATCGCCAACAGCGCGGCGTGTTCGGCATGCCGGGCGCCCGTCACCACGATCTGTGGGACTCCGAGATGTACCGTGCTCGCAAGGTGGTGCTCGAGCAGGCTCCTTCCGTGAAGTTGGAGTAGACCCTTGGGCATTCCCATGCGTCGTCCACCTCCAGCGGCGAGGATGATGTGCCAGCGAATTTGAGTAGGGGCTTCTCGCATGAACCACAGGGTATAGTGCGTAGCGTTGGTGGGGGAGTCGATGCGGCGTAGTAAGGCGGGGTATTTCCGCGCCAACAGCACACTGACAGGGCTGCCTGCGGCCGAGCTCGACGAGATCGTGCGAGCGTCCGATGCGCTGCGGCTGCTTCGCGGCGAAACGCTCTGGGCTCCCGGCGACGCACCCGACAGCATCTACTGGATGCGCAGCGGCGTGGTCCGGGTGGGTAGTGTGGGCGCTGGCCAGCGCGAGCTGACGCTTCGTTTTCACGGCCGAAACGAGGTGTTTGGCATTCGCTCCCTCTTCGTCAGCGGTGTTCGCACCACCACGGCGCTGGCCCACGAAGACGCGCTGGTGTTTCGCACGCCCGTCACGGTGATGGAAGGGGCCGCTCGACGGCATGGAGAGCTGGGGCTCCGCCTCTCCGGTTTGCTGGTCGAGCGCCAGCTGCGCCTCGAGGCCAGGCTGTCGGGGTTGATCTTCTCGCCGGTGCAGAAGCGATTACTGGCGATTTTTCGGGAACTCGGCGTAGATTTTGGCGTTCGCGATAGTCGGGGAATCATCCTCACGCTCCGACTGACTCAGCGCGAGCTCGGCACCTTAGTCGGCGCCAGTCGCGAGACCGTGAGCTTGGCGATGTCGGCACTTCGCAAGGCCAAAGCGGTCACCACGGAAGATCGGCGCATCGTGTTGCTGGGGGAGAAACTACGCAAGTCACCTCGACGAGGACGTACTCCACGCGCTGGCGTATAGTCTCTACGATGCTCGTTCAAACTAAAATCTGTCGTCGATTCACGATCCTTGTGGCCTTGGCCCTCCCCGGAGTGTCTGCTGCAGCGGATATAGAGCTCGGGCTAGGTGCGGGTGTAGGAATCGACCTCCCCGATGCGGTCTCCAAGGAGCACACCTCCTTCGGACCCGGGCCTGGGCTGGTCGTTCCGCTCAAGATCGGGCTCACCGATTACGCCTCGCTGCGGATCACCGGGCGGGCCGACGTGGCCTTTGGCACTGACCGGGTCAGCTGGGCCGTCCAGGTGGATGGCGCACCCGCTCGCCTCTATTCTGATGGTCACTGGGCCATGCTGGCGGGTGCCGCGCTCACGGCGGGTCCCGAAATCGTCTTCCCGGTCGAGGGCGCCATTCGGCCCTACCTCGGCGTCGAAGCGGGTCCCACCTGGGTGGCCACCTACCACTCGTTTAGCGGTACCACGCAGCTGTTGCTCGATCCCAGCGAGAATGACCTGACCGATCCCAACAACATCGACCCGTTCACCGCCCAGCTGGGGCTGCTCACCGATGCGCACGTGGGGATCAGCACCGGCGACGCGGTCGGACTGTGGAGCGAAGTCGGTTATTCGGTCGCCTGGGTTCAGGCCGCATCTCTCAATAAGTCCGCCGCGGGATTAGACGCACGGCGCGAAGCCTTTGGTTGGAATGCGCTGCGTCTTGGGCTCGGGGTTCGGTTTAGCCTCTAAGGACGGTAGCAAAGCACCGTGCGGCTTGTTATGACCGCCCACCCATTCCTATCGAGATCATTATGAAGCTCTACCGGGCCAAAATCCCCGTCATCGCGAAAGAACTCATTCTGCGACTCTGCGACGAGGGCGACATCGATGTCGAACTTGACAACCGCGACGAGGCCGAAGCCGATCTTGTCGCCATCATGGAAGACTTCTCTCGCCGCGATTCTGCGTTGCGTACGCGCATCAAAGACTACATGGCCGATCGTCAGCTTCCCTATGGCGAGTACGGCCGAACCCGTAAGCGTCTTTGCGAAGAGGCTCAGCACCCCATGGGTGGCGATGTCGATCGCTTCTTGGCTCGCCAGTTCATCGAGAACCTCATGATCAGCCGCTTCATCGAAGAGGTCTTCGAAGAGGATCGCGTGATGTACAAGAAGGCGATCGAGGTCCTCAAAGGCCACGACGTCGACGAGCGTTCCATTCGCGAAGAGGCTGCTGCCAAAGTTAAGAACGAGCGCGAAGGTACGGTCGAGTACGAGATCGCCTTGCAAGCTGCAGTCCGCGACGTCAAGAAGCGGCAGGGTCTCATCTGAACCCGAGCGTGCGGGCGCTGGTCACGGTTGGGATGTGCCTGTTTGGGTCGTCCTGTACCGCAAACGACGCCTCGCTCGCTCCAGAATCGGACGCACCCCAGGTGGTGCCTGTGGCCAACCCAGCCCCCGTGAGCGCGGTGCCGGTGGTGGTTGGCAACGTCGATGCAGTGCAGCTCGAGATGCAGTTTCAGGGCGTCAGCAACCTCTTCCGGGGCTTCTTTCTCGATCAAGAAGTGGTGTCGGCGTTGGCGGTCGAGCTGGGTGCCTGTTTCTCGGAACAGACTGTGGTGTTGGTTGCGTTCGACCAAGAGAAGCACTTGGGTACCATCACGGTTCAGGCCGAGCCCCACATGCTTCAGTGCATGGCGAAGCGCAGCGGAACTGGGGTCGACCTCAGCAACCTCCGGCCAATTGGTCGGGCGTTGGGGAATTACCGCGACGGGGTCTCGGGCAAGTACGACCTTCGCCTAGCGAGCTTTCACACTGGGATCACCTTGATTAAGGGCATGAACCACTGCCAGTTTTGGCTCGGCGGCCAGTATCCGCCCGATGGGAGCGCCTGGAGCCGATGCCCGTCGATCAGCGGGAACAAAACCTGCACAACTGGCGACAAGAACGTGGGGGTGCAGGTCATTCAGTTCGAAGACGAGGCCTCTAACAACACGCTGGCGGCGTGTCTCGGCCTATAGCGGCGACTTCGCCGGCGCTTCGGTGGTTGCGGCTTGGTCTGTTTTGATGTCCGTGGACGCTGCCCCGGTAGGGGGCTTGTAGTTGGGGTCTTCGCCGGCCTCGAAGCGTTCGACGCCCATCATCGTGCGACCCTTGTCGACGGACACAAAGCGAATGTTGAAGTTGCCCAGCATGACGTTGCGCTTGAACTGCTTGCCCTCGAATCCCCAGAGGAAGAAGGCGCCGTAGTACGGGGAGGCCTCGTACCACTGGAAACGGTCGCCGTAAGCGCTGCTCATGGTCCAGCGTTGGCCGGTGTGCAGGTCGACCCAAGACAGCGTGGGCGGGCGGATCTTCTTAATTGTTCCGTCGGAGAGCGTCTCTTCGAAGCGCTCTAGGCGTCGAAGTTCGCGCTCGCGGGCTTGCTCGGACAGCTCGTCCCAGGCCCGTTGGTAAAAGATGCTGACCTCTTCGCCGGCGTGCTCGAGCATCAGGTACTGACCCATGGGGTGCAGGCTGCCGCGGAGGGCGGGCCACTGTCCAATGGCCAGGCCGTCGCCACCCTGGTGCAAGGTGACGGTATTGTCGTGGCCGATCAACACCACGTCGAGCGCTGGTTGGTAGGTGAAGGTGTCAGGCACCTCTTTTAGCCAGTCGTAGGCGACCGATGCGTCGCCGGTGTTGATGTCGAGCCGCCATAGACCTTCGGTCTGGTTTCGGGTGCCCAGGACCAACAGGATACCGGGGTCGTCGGTGCGTTGCATCTCCTTCACGGCGGTGAAGTCGATGTTGGTGTGGAAGATGGACTGCTGCTCCAGGTCGTAGACGGCGAGCTGGCTGGAGGCGCTCTCTGTGCCCGCGCCGACGGGAATGGCCAGGCGGTAGTCGCTGATCCAAGCGCCGGTGCCAATGGGCGTTTGGGTAGGCACGGCCATGGTGGGTTTGTGGGCTGGCTCGGCGTCCATGATGTAGGGCGTCATCACCAGCTGGAAGTACAGGTGCTTGCCAGACGGCGACCATCGGTATTGGGTGAAGTTGTTGTTCCCGCAGGGGCGAAAACTGGTCATGAAGTTGTGCTTCGTGGCCATGAAGCGGATTTCGGCTGCGCTGCAGGGCGCGAACGAGGCGCCCACATTTTGCGACAGGGTGCCAACGGTTGGATCGGGACCGCCGCAGGAAATGCTGAGGAGCATTGCGGTGGCGGCGAGCATGCGATTCATGGTTGACGTCTCCGATACAGGACCAGAAAGAGGGGCAGTAAGTACGACCCGGCCGAGTGGAGAAAGTGCCCAGACTTGACGTCACACGCACAACTCCGGCCTAAGGACGAGGCGGTGTCGGCGTTAGTAACCCAGGTGGAGGGCACCGTGTCGTAGATGTCGGGTACGAAGCTGTGTCGGCCCGCCGAGAGGATCCATAGATCGACCAGCCCGTTGGTGGGAACGTCAGAGAGGTCCAAGAGAATTTCGGTGAATGGGTCGGAGAGCACGGGCACGGGAACGGGGGACCGGGCGTGCCCAAAGAGCGCCCACACGCGGATTCCTGGATGGGCGGTGAGGCCGGAGAGCGCCAAGCGATCGCGAGTGAGCGTGGCCTGGGGAATGGTTCCGTCCGAGACCAAGAGGGACCGCGCGTGAACGTTCCCTTTGCTGAGCTCGACTGTCCAGGCGCCGGCGTCGAGCTCGTCGTTGTCGAGCTGGATTTCGCCGCCCCAGGCCCAGACCTCCCGTATGGCGTGTCCGGGTTGGGTGAGGATGAGCTGTCCGGTCCATGGCTCGGGTAGGCGCCAGGGTTCGTCGGCGCTGGCGTTGGCGGGTAGGATAGGCCGGGGATCGAGATTGGCGGGGATGAGGCCGATGGGCTCGTCGAGCTGGTCGACGGTCCGACGTGCGGCCTTGAATCCCGGCGCCCCCACGATGATTTCGTCGAAGGGTTCGTTGATGATTCGGTGAAAGACGCCCGTGGATGGCTCGGTGCGGAAGGGTTGTCCCACGGCAACGCCATCGCGTATGAGCTGAATAGAAGCCGGAATAGGTCGGTTTGACGAGTCGTCGTACACGGTTCCGCGCAGGCCTGGGACTCGCATTTGGTCGAAAAGCGCGTCTAGGTGTTCGTCGACGACGCGCTGGATATCGCTGACGTGCGGTCGTTTATCGACGCTGACTTCTACTGTGGTGTCGAGGACACCGTGGTAGCGGTAGGACCAGTCGTTGGTGTCGCCCCAGGTGGGGTACCAGGCCGCACCTTGGGTGGTCCAAAAGTCGGTGGTGGTGTTGAGAGAGAAATAGTCGTCGGCCAACGACAGGAACAGCGCTTCATCGGCGGGCGGTTCGACGGTCCAGTTCCACGGGTATCCGAAGTTGGCGGCCCCCGAGTGCAGAGAGACGCTTAGGGTGGGCTGGATCCACTGGCTGAACGAACGGACCGCGCGGGTCTCGGGTTCGGAGAAGGGCGCATCTCC
>JAACDH010000707.1 GCA_009936995.1 Rhodobacterales bacterium | reverse complement strand
GGGGAAGATCGATGGATTTGGGGCGGAGATCGAGGTGTACGTCTTGGACGAAACGTCGGCTGAGCAGGAAGACCATCACCGAAACCGCGAAGACGTGGGAGGTGACGGTGCCGATGGCCGCACCCTGCACACCCATGGCCGGAAGTCCGAAGTTACCGAGGATTAACCCATAATTTAGTACAACATTGATGGCGTTGGAGGCCAGGGCAATGAGGAAGGGCAGGCGGGTATTGCCAACGCCGCGGAGCACGCTGCCGTACAGGATGTTCAGGTAGTTGAGGGCGGCAGCGGTCATCAGGATGCGCAGGTAGGCCAGGCCGTGAAAGACCGCGGCGTCGTTTGCGCCGAGGACGCGCAACAAGGGCTCGGCGATCAGGTTGCCGATCACCGCGACGCCTAGGCCCACCACCAAGGTGAGAATAGAGGATTGGTACAGCAGGTGATTGACGCGGTCGCGGTCATTTCCGCCGTGGGCCCGGGATACCAAAGCGACGGTCCCGACCGACAGGCCAATCATGGCCACCATGACTAAGAACATCAGCTGGACAGCGAATCCTAGTCCGGCGAGGGCGTCTTCGGCGTGGGGCATGCGGCCGATCATGGCGGTGTCGACGACCAACGTGAGCACGTTGAGCACATTGAGCCCGATGACCGGAAGGGCTAGGGCGAGTAGTCGCTGCCAGGTGGGACGTTGCAAAGGGGCCTCGGCGTTGCGGCTATGCCATCTACAAGAGGTACGCACGGATTCGTGGAGAAACGTTAAACTGGGGGCATGCTGATCAATCTGCTGTTTGTTCTGGCGGCCTGCAAAGGTGACGAGCCTCCCCTTCATGTGGCGCCCAAAGTGGTGTCATCGGTGCCCGCGAACGGCGCTGAGAACGTAAGTGTGCAGACCTCTGTGCGCTGGGTGTTCGACACCGCGCTGAACGAGGCCACTTTGGCGGCGTCTGTCCACTGGACTCCGGGCGTGGAGGGAGAGGTCAGCTGGGAGCCGGATCGCAACACAATGGTGTTCGTACCCAGCGAAGATCTCGGGGCAGACGTGGTGTACGAGGTCACCATTGGTCCCGAGGCTGAGTCGGTGGATGGCCTGTCGGTCACGCCAACGCGCGTCACCTTCACGACGGCGGGCGGCAGCGCCAGTGGTCCCGGCGGCAGTCATTGGAGCGACGGCACCGACACCACAACGGTCGACGTCACCGACTCCGATAGCCTGACTCGAACGTACGATTTCGATACAGACCACCCCCAGCGAGACGGCGCGGGACAGACCCGAACCGTCACCGAGATCCCGGGGCAGATGGTGCTTCGCAGCGGTCACGACGTCTTCGACGGCCTGTTTGCGCTCGCCATCGAGGAGGGGCGTGAAGCCAGCGTGGACCAAATCTCTGACGGCGGTTTTCGGTACGGCGGCGCCACCGACTGCGCCTGCTTCGAGACCGGCGAGCTGTGGTCCTACGTGTGGACCCGAGACACCGCCTACGCCGCAGATCTTGGATTGGCGGCCATGGATGCTACCCGGGCCAGGAAGTCCCTCGAGTTCAAGCTCGCCGCCGACAAAACCGCGGTGGGCAGCACCGGTCTGCAGATCGTTCAAGACACCGGAACCGGTGGCAGTTGGCCCGTGAGCACCGATCGGGTGGTGTGGGCGCTGGGTGCATCGGCGGTGCTGAACTGGACCGACGGCGCCGAGCGTGACGCCTTCCGAGACCTGGCTCTAGAAGCCGCTATCAACACGGCCGAGATCGACCGCGTGCACGTGTACAACGACAGCAGCGGACTGTACCGCGGCGAGCAGTCTTTCCTGGATTGGCGCGAGCAGACCTACCCCACGTGGACCGCTTGGGACGTTCGTCACGTCGCTGAGAGCCAGTCCCTGTCGACCAATGTGGGCCACTGGGCGCTGCTCGATCTCGCCGCTCGGCTGTCGAACGAAGTGGGTGAATCGGCGGACGCGTCGCGCTACCGAGGCTGGGCCGACGACCTTCAGACCGCCATCGACGACCAACTCTGGCTCGACGACAACAGCGGTTACGCCACCATGATTCCCAATCAGCTCGACCCGGCGCCGCTCCAGCGCCTGGACTGGTTGGGCACCAGCCTGGCCGCCCTTCATGTGGCGCCCTCCGATCACGCAGCCCTGGCCTTGGCCAGCTATCCCCACGCCGTCTGGGGGCCCCCGGTGGTCTGGCCCCAACAACCGTTGATTCCCATCTACCACAACCGCGCCATGTGGCCGTTTGTAACCGCGTATGGCGTGCGTGCGGGCGTCCAGCATCAGCAGGATGCGGTGGTCACCCGGGGCGTAAAGTCTCTGGCTCGGGGAGCGGCGCTCAACTTGTCGAACATGGAGAATCTCGAGTTCCTCACCGGCGATAACTGGGTCTCGGATGGAGACTACAGCGGCCCAGTGGTGAACTCTCGTCGGCAGCTTTGGTCGGTGGCAGGCTACGCCGGCATGGTCCTCGACGTACTGGGCATCCAGGCGAAGGACGACGGCCTTCATATCGCACCGTACCTGCCCCAGGCCGTGCGCCGAGAGTGGACCAATGGCAACACGATATCGCTTCATAATCTAGTCTGGAAGGGTAAAACATTCGACGTTGAGCTCACGCTACCCACGCTCGACGCCACCGCCACTGGGGCGCTTGTGGCGGACAGCATCACCGTGGACGGAGCGACGGTAGGCTCGGTGCTTAGCGCGTCAGAGTTATCCGATGGCAGCCTTGTCTCTGTCACCCTGGTCCCCGATGGGGCAGGTGGCACCTCGCTTACCGAGGTGGTCGACGACGGCGACTACACCCAGATTTTTTCGCCTCCAGAGCCCAACATCACCCTGCGACTCGACGGTGCCAACCTGGTCCTCGACCTCGACAGCAACGGTGAGCCCGGCACGGTCTTCGACGTCTGGCGCGATGGCGTAAGGGTGGCGTCCGATGTGGCGGGGGGAACCTGGACCGATACCAACAGCGGCGGTCGCGACGGGCAGAGCTACTGCTACGCGGTGGGGCAGCGCTTC
>JAACDH010000147.1 GCA_009936995.1 Rhodobacterales bacterium | reverse complement strand
GACTTCAAGCTGCTCAATGTGCCCGAGGTCATCAAGATCACCAGCTACGGTCGCTCAGGTACCGCGATCTTCGCCTGCACCGTATTCGGCGTCGTCTGCATCGAGCTGCTGACCGGTATCCTCATGGGGCTCGGACTCTCGGCCGCTATCCTCATGTACAGGATGTCACAGTCGAGTTCGACCTGCGAGCCGAGGGCAAACGCTTCGAACTGCCCGCAGCGCCTCTTGATGCAGACTTCACGACGACCACCGCAACTCCGCCGCTTCCGCTGACAACGAAGCGCGCTCGCCAGACAGCGGAGCTGCCGCTGTTCGCCACTCACACGTCTCTACTCGAACCGGACCGACAACCTCTTCGCAGGCCACCCCATCGTTCGTTACGCGCCGCGAACGCGCAGCACACCGGGCTCGGCACCCTCCTCTGCGAAGACAATATGGTGGGTCGCGACCTTGTCGATGAAGAACCGGTCGTGACTGACCACCACCACCGCCCCGGGAAAGTGAGCGAGCGCTCGCTCCATCACTTGGGCGCTGGTCATGTCGAGGTGATTGGTGGGCTCGTCTAGCACCAGCACCGAGGCCCCGGACAGCAGGCACTGGGCCATGGCTACACGTGCCTTCTCGCCGCCAGATAAGGTGCCGATTCGGGCCTTCATATCTGCCTCGGAGAACTGGAACATCGTCAAGAAACGGCCCACCGCCTTACGGGTCGCGGTCAGGGCCAGGCTGTCGGGCAGGGCGTTGACCGCGTGGGTGACGGTGTCTTTGGGGTCGAGCTCTTCGAGCATCTGGTTGTAGGACACAAACGTCTGGCCCCGGGTCCATTCCACGGTGCCATCGTCGGCGTCTTCCAGTCCGGTGAGCACCCGCAGCAGGGTCGACTTGCCACAGCCGTTGGGACCGATGATGGCTAGGCGCTGCCTGCGTCGGATCTCGAAGTTCAGGTCCGAGAACAACACGTGGTCGTCGTAAGCCTTGCCGAGACCCCGAACCTCACACAGACGGTCCTTGGTGTGCAGGCCCCGATAGATCTCGGTGAGGATCTGGTCGACGGGCCTGGGGCCCTTGCTCTTGCGGATGCCCGAGAGCCGTTTACCTAGCTTACGAGTCTTGTTTTTGGCGGCCTCTCGGCGGCTGGCGATGCCCTCGGCCTCGTAGGCGAGCAGCTCGGCCTCGTGCACGAACTGCTTCTGGAGCGTCTTGAAGCGCAGCTGCTTTTCAACGACGTAAGCCCCGAAGTTGCCGGTGTATTCTTGTAGATGGTGGTTCTCGACTTCGACGATCCGGTTGACAACGCCGTCGAGAAATGCCCGGTCGTGAGAGACCACGATGGCAGCGCCGTGAAAGTTGCGGAACCAGCTCTCCACCCACTCCACGCCAGCCACGTCCAGGTAGTTGGTGGGTTCGTCGAACAGCAGGATGTCGGGCTTTTCTAGTAAGATCTTGGCCAAGGAGGCCCGGTTTCGCCAGCCGCCAGACAGCGCGTCGATGGGACAGGTGCGGTGCGCCTCGTTGAAGCCCAGCTTGGTGAGCGCCGTGTCGATCTCGCGCTCGACGTCCCAGCCGTCGAGTCGCGCCATGTCCTCGAACAGCTCGGCCTGTCGCTCGACCATTTGGTCCAGCTCGGCGGCGTCTGTGGACTCGTCGGCCATCGCGGCCTCGATGGTGGCCAGCTCCGCCTCCACCACTCGCACCTCTGCGAACACGTCGCCCAGCACCTCGAGGACACTGACCGACCCGTCTAGCTCCGAGAACTGTGAGAAGTAGCCGATCTTCACGTCGTCTTGGACGCTCACCGTGCCCTCGGTGGGTTGCAGCTGATCGAGCACCAACTTGAGGAGAGTGGACTTCCCGGACCCGTTCTTCCCAATGAGGCCGACACGGTCGCCGGATTCTAGTCGGAAGAAGGCTTCGCGCAGCACAGGGATGGCGTCGAACAGTACAGACACGTCGTTTAATCGGACCAGGCTCATCGAACTCCCAGGGGCGTGACGGGGATAGCCCATCGCGCGTCTCGTGGGGCAGGTCACGAAGATCGTTGAACCTTTCGAGTCAAGCGTTGAGAAGCGCTCCCTGTGAGCGGGAGGGTGATATTTAGAGGATGATGTTTGCGAACGACAGCTCTCCACGGGTGAACTCCGCAATCAAAGAAACCGTGGCCGCAAGTCCCACACTGCAGATCGACGCCGATCTGGGCATCCAACTGCTGGCCCTGGTGGTCACAGTGGGCGGCGAAGAGGCCTACCGCGTGTCGTTTCGCACGTCGTCGGACGGCCCGTTCGTCGCCGGCGAATCCGATGGAGCGAGCGCCGCCACCCGCCTCACCTGGATTCCCCCGACGAGGTCTTCGCGCTCGCGTTGGGCCACGACTCGACCGTAGATGCGCTGGGCCGGGCACCGTAGCCTTCGACGAGGGGGTATCCCTCAACGCCCTGTGCGGCCGCGCTCTGTTCTGGAGAGAAGACACTCCCCCGCCTGTTCTTCGGCGAAGTCGGCTCGGTCACCAGCGCGCACACCCCCAGATGACCCTCGCGGTGATGCGGGCCGGCGACTTCCCGGTGTTCGACTCGGGTGCACTACACTTTGCGCCCGAACTGTTGCGCCTCATACAGCAGCGGCTCGGGCCCTCGTTGGCGCTAGCATCGCTGCGATGGCTGCTGAAGCACGATGTCTGGGCCGACATTCTTACTGTGGCTGCGTTCCAGCGCGTCAGCTCTTCCATCGTGCGAGTCCGCCTTCTCCGATCGCCCGGTTTTCCGGTAGGGCTGTTCGGGAGGTGCTTTAACGCTTCTTGTGCTCTCGCTCCCCCTCGGATAAAGTCACTTGTGAGCGCCGATCGGCGACCTTGTTTCCCCACTGAAACGAGACGCGATACGCCCGCAAAATCAACCTGAAAGAAGAGGCTCTTATGGGTGCTCAAAGCACTCAAAACACCTCTGTCGGTCCTGGTCGCTGCCGTGGCTGGTCTGGCCATCTCCTGCGCCCCTCCCGAGCCCGAGCCCGTCATCCATAAGAACCTGGACGTCCTTCTCCCCCAGCTCGTCGCAGCCCCTACCGTCCGGAGCGGAGCGTTCAACGTTCCAGCCAATCTGGCGTTGCTGGGCGAGGTCAAGAGCCTGCTGGATGCGAACATCTCCGCGTTCAACAAGGCGAACGAGGGCGAGCCCATCACCTCATTCGAGTGGCGGGAGACCATCAACGGGATCGAATACTGGCTGTTTGGATTCCGCGTGGGCTCCGGCCCCCAGAAGATCGCGTTCATCAACCACACAGATGTGGCCGCTGCTGACGAGGCGGATGGCTGGTCTCCCTTCGAGGTCATCGCCGAAGACCGTGACGACCTCGGCACCTCGCAGCCATTTCTTGTGGGACGCGGACGATCGACGACAAGGGCCCGATGGTCGTCTCGTTGACTGTCATGAAGGAGATCGCCCGTAGATTCTCTTCGTTCGCGAACACGAGCGACTACACGTTTGAGTGGATCATCGACACCTCCGAAGAGACCGACATGACGACGCCACACTACTTGGCGGACCCCAGCGTGGACGCCCCCGATCTAGGCATCGTCTTCGATGCGATGTGGTGTGTCACCGCCGAGAAGGGTCTGAAGCGTCCGGCCTTCCTGCTCGATCGTGGCGTCGATCCCGATTCGGGCATCTGGGTCCAGAGCATCGACACCCCAGCAGCGCCAACGAAGCCGACATGAGCAGCTTCGCGGATCTGCTCGCGGCCAACTACCAGGCGCAGACGTTCGATGACCCCGACTACCGGAAGGCCGAGGCCACGGTCACCTACACGGGTGGCACGACGTACGCGGTCACGCGGTTCGAGACGGGGGTGGACCGCCTCGAGATGTACGTGGACGGTTTCAACGCGGGTCGGCCTGAACAGGTCGACTTCACCACCAACACCTATTTCGGGCCCGACATTCGGAGCGTCGACAGAGCGTTCCAGGACGTGATGGGGACGTCATGTCCCGAGATCGCGATCGGAGGCGGTACGGACGCCAAGGGCAACCGCCAGTTGATCGCCGCAGGGGCGCTGTTCACACAGAACCTCGGGCCGCCGATCAACTTCCACGGCATCAGCGATGGGAGTGCCCGTGGGCGATCTGCAGGACAGCGCCAAGATCCTCTATCCACTCATGTCGAACGAGCTCAGCGAATCGTTCACGCCACCGAACGTCGCGCTGACCTAGCGGCGCCTCGGTGAGCGGCCGATACCCTCCCCATGTAAACCCCAACGCGGCACTATGGATCTGCACGCCAGGCGGTCGACCGCTCGTTGCGGCCGCTCCAAAGGCGGGTTGAGGGAGCCGGTTCCAACGGGGTATACTGGACCCGGAAAGGCTCTAATACTTCTTGTACTCCGTACCTGAATTCATCCAGGATGATAATCCATGATTCCTCTGCTGCTGCTGCTGTCCTGCGTGTCCGAGGAAAACCCAGATACCACGGAATCTTCCTTCGATGCAGATCTTCGGGAGGCCATTGCGCAAGATATCGAGGAGACTGGGGCGACAGCCTTTGCTATGGCAGTGATCAAGGAAGGGGAGCTGGTGTGGAGTGAAGGTTTCGGCACCCACACCAAAAGCGGTGTGCCCGTTACCGCCGACACCTTGTTTCGAGTGGCCTCCCTGACCAAACCAATGACCGCAATTTCAGTCCTGCAACAAGTCGAGGATGGTTGTCTCGATTTGGCTTCTCCCGTCGATGCCTACATCGCCGACTTTGTGATGCAGCAACAACCCACGATGGCCTCAGAACTCACGGTGGCCGACACCTTGAAAATGACCGGAGGACTGGTTGATTACCAGTTGCAGACGGGCGACGATGGAGATGGAAAGATCGAGGAGTTTCTTCCTTTTTATCTTCAAGATGGATTCTTCCTGTCCCCACCTGGAAGAATGTACAACTACTCCAACACCAACTTCATTGTCGCTGGCAGACTCGTAGAACTGTGCTCAGATTCTTATTTTCGCTCCTATATGGAAGAGCAGGTCTGGGGCCCGCTGGGAATGATGAACACGACCTTCAGCACCAGCGATGTTGTGGCCAATGGAGATTACGCAATTGGTGTGACGACGAAATGGCCTGAACAGCCAGATGTAGAGGTTTCCTTAGATGCGGAGAGCTTTGCAGCATCACAGTTGTGGCCCGCGATGGGTTCATGGTCCTCTGTAAACGACCTGGCCAAGCTTGGTATGTTCTTGATGAACGGCGATTCTGAGGTCCTGTCCACAGCGCTGCACGAGCAGATGATGATCGTGCAGGTGGATAGCGAGGAAGGCTATCCATCAAAGGGCTATGGCTACGGCCTACAGGTGAAAACCGGAATCGACATGGGGGACGCGCACTACCCAGTGACGATGGTGTCCCATGTGGGCGCTGTTTACGGTAGTTCGGCGCATATGTACTTGGTCCCAGAGCTGGATATTGGGGTGCTTGCAATCATCAACCGAGATTTAGCGGTTCCGTCGAATAGCGTAACGATTGCCCTGGGCCTTGACGCGCTAAGTCAACGTGAAACAGTGACCACAGAGATTCCAACCGAGTTCTCGGACTACGTGGGTAGCTACTACAATGCGTTCAACATCGGAACCTTCATTATCACTTCAGATGAATCAAGCCTGCGGATAGAAATCCCAACGCTTGATCAAGAGGGAATTGGCTACGATTCCCAACTTGAGGCCGTTCGTCCAGACAACTTCATAATCCATTACCCAGATGACAGCTTCGACAATCTGTCCTTCCTTCGAGACGACTCAGGGGCGGTTGAGTACATCAGGCACCGTAACTATGTGGGTGAGCGGATCGAAGATAGCTCCCTTGATTCGAGTCCAACATCCTCTGCAAATACACCTTGGGACTGGGCTTCCGTCGAGGCCAACCTTTCTGTATTTGAGTGAAGGATACTGACCTTCCCCCGTTTTGACGGCCGGCGCGGACCCCGATTGCTTCCAAACCCACAGCTGCGGTTGGTCTAGGGCGCGCAGCCACAATGCGAGAAATGTGGAAACGCCATCGCCGGCTGACCTTCATGGGGGGCCACACATTCGCTCATCTGCTGCCACAGCTCGCGAATCTCGTGGTGGTCGTGGGCACGCTCGGCCCCATCGTCTTTCCAGGTAAAGATTTCGACGAACATCACCCGGCCATCGCCAAACAGCCGCCGAAACACCTGAAGCGGCACGTCCTCGACGAGGTCCAGAGACTGAAGTAGCTGGCCATGCTTGCCAATCAGCGTACACAGCGAAGCCTCGCATCCCGATTTTACACGATACGTGGCCATGACCACATTCTGCCGTAGCGCTGCGTCCTTGTGTTCTGACATGCCCAGTCCTTCTGATGACGACATTGTTACCATAGATGAACCGGAGCTTAAAGGCTATGAATCCGCATGTAGCCTTCAAATCACCATGGTGGCGACACCGCGAGCCAGGGCGACCGTCCGGTCGCTCACCTCCAACGCTGCGTGCACTGGCGCCGCCGTCAGGTACACTCACACCATGAAGACCGCATTCACTCTGTTCTCCCTCTTGCTCATCGGCTGCACGCCAGATGAGCCAAAAGAGGCCGTTCTCATCTGCAATGGCTACACCGAGCTCTGTGAAAGGTCACTCGACGAGGTGGTTTTCCCTGGAACCCACAACTCTATGGCCAGCACAAGCGCTGG
>JAACDH010000146.1 GCA_009936995.1 Rhodobacterales bacterium | reverse complement strand
CGACGTTATTGGTAGTCGGCTCGGGTGCCGCTGACCACAACCCAAGGGCGTGCAGCAAACGGTGCGTGACTCCCCAGGCCCGCTCCATATTGTCTGGGTCGTCGTGCTGTCCGGCCTCGAAGGTGAAGCCCATTCGCAAACTATTTTCGCCAGCATCGAGGCCGGTGTTAGTGCACAAGCCGCCCGGCAAAATGGCGTTTTCGTGCAGACCCGTGACCAGATTGGACACCCCCAAACGCCGAGCGATGAGCGCGTGGGCTTGATCGTCACGGAACAGCAGGAACGGTGCGGCGGGCCGACTTGTGCTGTGCAGGTCGAGGATGGCGTCGCACGCAATAATCAACGGCGCAAGTTGAACTACCCTCCCCTGCTCGTAGCAACGATCGGCCGGGTCCATCGCTGCGATCGCAACAAGGGTGTCGATGTCCCACATCCGGTTCATGTCGCCGCCGGCCTGAGTATGCCGCCGGTTTTCCGCCTCCGCCAACAAGTTTGCTCGGACTGAGAGAATAGAACCTGCTCGCAGATGATCGGCCGCTTCACGATGAATCTGGTCGAGCACGGGTCCGCCGACGGGCTCGTTGCCGTGTATCAGCCCACCGACGGCCAAACGCTTTCCAGGGACAGGCACACCTGCATCATCAACCACTTGGTACAAACGGGTACCCAGGACGCCATCGACGCTATCGGTAATTTGGAGAGTAGTTCGGGCCATGCTACCGCGCTCGGTAACCGATCCCGCTGTCCGAGGCTGGTCACCGAGCCGGGCTCAAACCGCCACTACTCCGTGGAGTCCGCCTTTTCCGTCGCCTTCTTGGCGGTGGCTATCTTTGCCGTAGATGCCTTTTTTACGGACACTTTTTTCGCGGTCGCCTTCTTGGCTGGTGCCTTCTTCGCCGCCGAAGTCTTCTTCGCCGCCGTAGTCTTTTTCGCAGCGGCCTTCTTCGTGGCGGCGGCCTTCTTCGTGGCGGCGGCTTTCTTCGTGGCGGCGGCTTTCTTCGTAGCGGCGGCTTTCTTCGCAGCAGCGGCTTTCTTCGCAGCAGCCGTGGTTTTCTTCGCAGGCGCCTTCTTCTTGGCTGGCTTCTTCTCGCGCGGCGGGCATTCGAATCCGTGCTTGCCGGTAGGCTTTCGGAACAACAAGCCGCGGAAACCACGCCCTCGCTTGCTAATGAACCCTTCCATCGTCTCGGTACGAGCGACCTCACCGAAGAACAACGCCGCTTCTTCGCGCTGCATCTCTCGTTGACACACGACCCGAGGCATCTGTGGCCCCTTGCGGACCTCGCGGGTCAACAGCTTCCTACAGACATAGCGCTTGTTGGTCTCGATAATCATGCAATCTTCGTGCTCTGGGTCTAAGCACGGCCACAGCTCTTCACCGGCAACTTCGGGTTCTTCATCGACGTCTTCACTGTCGCCCCAGTTCACGTCCAACACCCAAATCGCCTTGAGTTCGTCCGGGATGGCTTTGCCAGCGTCGTCGAGCTTGAATTCGGGGTCGCGCTTCAGAGACAGCGTTCCCGTGGACATTTTCCGGCTGCCGCGAATCACGAAGCCCTCGAGAGGGCCCACAGTGCGTTCAAGCAGGAGGCTCGTAGCCAAGGCGTGATCGATGTACTTACCGGCGCGGTCCTTCCACATGATGAAGGGACAGCCCTCCTCTTTGCCGAGGTTCTTATCGCACTTGTAACCCCAGGAACTCTCGTTCACTTTGCCGCCACATTCCGGACAAATTCCGATGGAGGACACGTCGTCGTACAGCGTCTCGTGCTCAAAACCGAGCAAACTTTCGATGACAGCGCGGGTGTAGTCGCGGAGCTCGTCAGCAGCTTGATCACGGGTGACTTCGCCTAGTTCAACCCGCTGCAGCTGGGCGTACCACTCTCCGGTGAGCTCGGCGCTGGCCAGCCCCGCCTCGTCGACGCGCTCGAGGATGTCCATCAGTCGCATGGCCTTGGACGTGGGCATTAGTCGCCCATCGACCCGAATGGAGTACTGAGTGCGAACCAAACGCTCGATGGTGTCGGCGCGGGTAGCCGGCGTTCCAAGGCCACGGCCACGCATGGCATCGCTGAGCTCTTCGTCATCGAGGAGCTCGCCAGCGGTCTCCATCATCCGAAGTAACTGGGCTTCAGAGAGTCGCGCCGGTGGACGAGTGACCTTGTCCTCAATGCGAACCTCGGTGGCGTCGACGTTCACGCCTTCCACGGTCTTTTCGCCAGGCTTGAGCGCTGGAAGCTGGGTACCACTGCCCGCCTCTTGTCCGAGCGCCAGCAAGAATCCGGGAAGTTCGAGGCTTTTAGCGTTGGTCCGGAACACAGCGGGCTCGGAATCGCCCACGTCGATGGCGACCCTCCGCTCAACCACAGCCCACGTCGCGGGTCCCATCAGAGAAGCGAGGAACTGGCGTACAACCAGGTCGTAGACGCGTGCATCGTCACCGGTCAGCTCTTCCTTAGGCAGGTTGCCGTTGGGGATAATCGCAAAGTGATCGGTGACCTTGGTGGAGTCGAGGATGTTCTCAAGGTTTAGCGGTCCGTCCTTCACGATCTTCTCGGCCACGAAACCAATCTGAGCGAAGTCTCCATCGGAGGGCAGCTGGGAATAGGCGTCGAGGGTGTTCGCGACCACCGGACCGTAATCCTCGGGAAGATGCCGACTATCGGTACGGGGATAGGTGAGCAGTTTGTGTCCCTCGTACAGGCGCTGCGCGGCGTCGAGAGTGCGCTTGGCAGAGATGCGGAACTTGGTATTCGCCGCCCGCTGTAGACTTGTGAGATCGTACGGAAGTGGAGGCTTCTGCTTGCTCGCCCGACGCTTCTCGGACGCCAACGCCTCGGTCGCCCCCTGAAGCTTTTCGAACACCGCTTTGGCGCGAGCCTCATCGAAGATTCGACCGGCCTTGTGATCGGGATCGTCGGTGTCGATGCCCTGCAGCGTGTGCAGGCGACCCAGCCAGGCGTGGGGTTCCTGGCCGCCGTGAAAGTCTGCCTCGATCATCCAGTAATCTCGAGGGTTATGAGCCAAGATCAACGTCTCTCTACGCACGATCAGGTTCAATGTAGGTGTCTGAACCCGACCTGCGGACCAAGCACCGCGCTCACCCCGACTCTTTAAACGCTGCGTCAGCGCGCGGGTGGCGTTCATGCCGATGAGCCAGTCGCCCACCGCCCGAAGCCAAGCGGCATCGCCCAGACGATCGAGATCGGAACCGGGACGAAGGTTCTGAAACGCTGCCTGGATGGACTGCTTGGTCATGGATTGCAGCCACAACCGCTGTTGGGGCTTTGCGTCGAGTTTTGTGAACTCCATGATACGACGGAAGATCAGTTCACCTTCACGACCGGCATCACAGGCGTTGATGATGCCTTCGATGTCTTTCCGCTTGCCGAGCTTACGGATCGCATCCAGCCGACCCTTCTGACCGTCGCGCGGCTGAATTTCGAATTTCTCGGGCACGATCGGGAGGTTTTTAATGGACCAACTTCGGTATTTGGCATCGTAATGCTTAGGCTCTGCGAGCTCTAAAAGGTGACCTACGGCCCAAGTGACAACAAAGTCGTCACTTTCGAGCCAGTCGCCGCTACCGTCCGTAAAACCACCGAGCGCAGCGGCGATATCACGTGCCACACTCGGTTTCTCGCTGATGACCAGTTGCTTGCCCAATACCGTCACTCCTTGAAAGCGCAATCGTCTTCCGATTCCGCGTCTGTAGGCAGCCGGAAGGCTCGGGTCAAGCCCGGGATGAATTCACACGCCCTCAGAAACACATCGAACCGCCCGTCGCGCTGGCGCTCTGCCTAGGTTAGACTGACGTATCTTGAATCTCTACCAAGTCGCTTACCACCACGCATCAACGCACGGTGTGTCGACGGCCGTTCACATCCCCGACAGCCCTGATCCGGTCCCAGACTCCGTCTTGCATCGCCTCCATCCCGAAGAGGCGAAACATGCAAAGACGCTCCGTGGGTATCGACAAGTGCAGTACGTGGGTGGGCGGATCGCACTTCGACGCGCCTGTGAACAGCTAGGTGTGCGACCGCCGCCGTTGCTCACCGACGACCGAGGCGCACCCATCCTGCCCAAGGGAGTGGCCGGCTCGGTCAGTCATAAGAAAACCCTCGCGATTGCCATGGTCGCCAATGCGAACGATGGCACCCTTGGTGTCGACCTCGAAGAGTATGAACCCATGCGGCTAAGCATCTCTAGCCATGTGCTCACCCCAAGCGAAGAATTGACGATCGCCGAACTTCCAGACGAGCGCCGGTGGATCGCGATAGTGCTTCGGTTCTCCATCAAGGAATCGATCTACAAAGCCCTCGATCCTTATGTGAACCGATACGTGGGTTTCCACGAAGCCCAAGTCGAGCCCGATCTCAACGGAGGCGCGAAAGTCAAGCTGAACCTAGTGAACGGCGAAGGGCCATTCACGGTCGACGCCAAGTACAAGTGGATTGCCGGCCGACTGCTCACCTCGGTGCGGATCAAACCCTTACCCTCCACGGGCGGATAGTTCCGCAACGCGCTTGCCACGTGGCGCTGTCGAACATTACCCTCTCCACATCTCGCACAACCCTCGACCCTTAGAGGCTCCAATGTCAGGCACTCGTAGCTCCCAGGTTCTTTTTCGCGAATGGCGCGGAGGAGACGCCACCTCTGGACAGGTGATGGCGCAGCGTTTTGCTCATTGGTACTACGCAATCACAACATCTCGTCTGGGCGAAACCGCCGGTCGAGTCCCCTGCGAGACGTCCTGTGCACAATTTGGCCAAGGCATCGTCCATGTCACCGAAGCGCGCGATCTCGTGCCCTGGGCCCACAAGATCGTTCAAGATCAATTGGCTACTGCCGGCAACCGCGCCGACGACGGCGACGAGCCCAACATCTACACGGGGAATCAGAGGCCCAAAGTGCTGCTGTCGAAGTCCCGTGTTGCGCTTCCGGCCGAGGTTGCCTTGCTCGAAGCTGCCTATGGAAAGGCCGACAAGACCCGTGTCGACGAGCTCGCCGCTCCAATGGGGGGCAATCCCCTCGGGGTCCTCAAGGCCCGCTACCGGGTCAAGCAATGGCTCCGCGACAACGAAGGCGTTCCCTTCGAAGTGGCCCCCGACAATCCCATCCTCGACCGCAAGCCGCTGCCGATGTACGAATCCGCCAAGATGGCCACCCCCGAAGAGGAGGCCAACTTCGAGCAGTGGATGATCAGCGACATCGATCTCTGCAAGGACATCGCCGAGTTCGCCCACTTCGCGATCGCCCTGCGCGGTGGACTTCCCTCCGAAGCCGAAGTCGCGTCCCAGATAGTCCCCAAAGCAGCTCCAGATGACCCAGATGAAGAGGAGTTCGGAGGCTCCAACGCAGGTATCGTCGCGGCCGTCGGCGGGGTGACCGTCGTAGGTGGTATGGTCGTGTTGGCGCTGATTGTGCTCGCTACGGCAGCATTCTTCTTGTACTTCAAGTAGCCAACACATGTGGTCCGTCGACCCAGACACCCGCAACGCGTTGCGACTCGATCGCATTCGCGAAGCCATGGAACGCCAAGATTGGGAAGAAGCTGTCCTCGAGATCGAAGAGCTCTTGGACGACGAGCCCCAGCACGCCGAGGCCTTGTTCCTCCTCGGTGAGAGCCTGCTCGAATCCGGCGATCCCGAGCTCGCCGTTCAGGCCTACGTCGCTCAGGTCAAGATCGAGGGCGACGACGTCTCTGCCCTGCTTGGACTGGCCATCGCTCAGTTCGAGTCGTGTGAATTGGTCGGCTGTATCGAGACAGCCCGCGAGGTCATCCGGATCGATCCGTCCGTCGCCGAAGCACACTGGTATCTGGGCCTCGCGCTCGAGCTGGTGGGCGGACGCGAGGCGGAGTCCATCGGAGCCCTCGCCAGCGCGCGCCAGCTCGAACCCGACGACTACCCCTGGCCGCTCGACCTCACCGACCAGCAGTGGGACGAAGCAGTGCTCGCTGCGTTGGCGATCTGCCGTCCTGGCGTGCAGTCCTTCTGGGAAGAGATCCCGGTCATGCTCCTAGACCGACCCGAACTCGACGAGCTCCGCAGCCACAGTCCACCCCTGCCGCCCACCGTCTCCGGCCTGTTCCTCGGCGAGCTCGACGACGAGGCCGACCCCCACGAGCATCTGCCCGACGCCATGCGTTTGTACCGCAAGAACCTGGCACTCTGTCGCACCCTCGACGAGCTGGTAATGCAGGTGAGCATCTCCCTTGAGTCCGAATGTATGGGATGGCTCGGCTTGCTGGAGTCCGACGCAGACTCCCTCGGATGACGTTCACCGTTTTGGGTTCCGGCACCAGCGTGCCCACTGTCGATCGCGGTCCTGCCGGTCATCTTGTTCGAACCACGACCGCCTCCGTTTTAGTCGACGGCGGATCTGGCACACTACAGCGCTGCGCTAAAACGGGTGTGGATCCAACCGCTCTCACCGCCGGCGTGTACTCCCATCGCCACCCCGACCACTGTGCCGATCTACTGCCGTTGTTGTTCGCCATGAAGGTTGGCCCACCGGCACGGTCCAACGCGTACTCACTGTACGGTGGAGAAGGTTGGCAGGCGTATCTCACTCAACTTCAAGAACTCTACGGCAAATGGATCTTATTGCCAAATGGACTAAACCTCACCGAGTTCCCCCTCGACGGGCCGGGCTGTGCCCAACTTGCGTCCGACCTCGTGCTACGAACGGCGCCTGCGAATCACAGCGCCAGTGCTTTGCACCTGCGTTTCGAGAGCGAAGGGCACGCAGTGGTGTTCTCGGGAGACACCGGTCCATCTGCAGCGCTGACCGAGCTCACCCGTGGGGCCGACCTACTGGTGTGTGAATGTGCAGGCTCGGATGAACAGCCCATTCCTGGACATTTGTGGCCAACTGCCATCGCGGAAATGGTCCGAGAAGCGCAACCCAAAACCGTGTGGCTGGTTCACATGTACCCCCAAGTCGACCCTGTTCAAGCGGTCCGCACAGTTGAATCCACGGGTATTCCGTGTCGTCACGCCAGTGACGGAGACACCTGGGACGCTAGCGAGCCTCGATTACCACGTCGGTGAGTTGGCGTGTTCCGTGTCGATTATCGAAGTAATTCTCGAACGAAACACGGAGCACGTATGGCCCAGCAGGCCAGTCTCCTCTCCAGACCCACTCACCGCCTTCATCGGGCACGTGGATGTGGCCCTGACGAATCGCGCCGAGCTGAACCCGAAGCTCAGGCCATCCCAACAGGAATTCGCCGTTGGCGCGAAGCACCAGTTCGCTGGCGGGCTGACGAAGGACAACTGGAATCTCCAGAACCTGATTTTTCTTCATCCGACCTACTGCGAACAGCTCGCCGGGTCCGGTAACCACATCGTCGGGTTCGGAAGCACCGCTGTGTGCACTGGCCGCCCAGGTGAGTCCGGCCTGCTGAAGCAGCGCCGCACGTTGCCATCCGACATCAGGCGTTTTGCCAAGCACACTAAGCGCTAATCGGGGCGCGCCCCGCCCGGAGAGCACCCAAGAATTCTCGACGGCGGAAGCGTCTGGGGCAATCAGCCGCACCTCGTCTAGGCGGTTCATGACCGTGTCTTCGAGCCAATCCGCCCGATGCGAATCCACCAGCGCAGCGACACCGTCGACGCTAGCCTCCATCGCCACCTGCTGGACCCTCCAGCTTCGTCCGCCGCCCAATAGAGCGACAATGACCTATAAACCTGCAGGCCAGCGGAGCTGCGGACCACTGACGCCGGCAGAGATCATCGCCAGTACGAAGAATGGAAGGCCGGCACCGGGGTAGAGGGTGCCCAGCAGTACGGCGCCTAGGCCCAACGCGGAAGCGATCCCACCCAAGCGCTGCTTGCCTACAGACAACACAGCGGCAGCGACCAGAGCGACCCAGGCCAAGGGCATTTCGAGCGCGGCACCACCAAGCAACGCCGCGCTAAAGCCGATGCCGGCACCACGAACCAGTACCGGAACCGGCGCCAGCGCCACGACAGCACAGATTAGAGCGCATCCCACAGCCCAAGGAGCCGGCGCCGAAAGTACGATGCCTGCCAAGCCCACGCCGACCAGCAAGACGCCGGCTAGGTGCGTCTGCGGTTTTGGCTCATTCCCACTCAATGGTACCCGGGGGTTTACTGCTGATATCGTAGGCGACGCGGTTAATACCACGAACCTCATTGATGATGCGGCTAGACATGCGCTGGAGAAGTGGCCACGGAAGCGGAACCACGTCGGCAGTCATGCCATCGTGAGAGTAAACCGCTCGAATGGCGCAGGCCTCTTCGTAAGTGCGCTCGTCGCCCATGACGCCTACCGAGCGAACGGGAAGGAGCACACAGAAGCTCTGCCAGATCTCGCGCTCGAGTCCAGCGTTCTTAATCTCTTCGCGCACGATGGCGTCGGCCTTTCGCAAGTGAACCAGGCGCTCGCGGGTGACCTCTCCCAAGCAACGAACGGCGAAGCCAGGTCCAGGGAATGGCTGACGCCAGACGCGTTGTGCGGAGAGTCCCAGGGCCTCGCCCGCTGCACGAGCCTCGTCCTTAAACAGCTCGCGGAGCGGCTCGATGAGCTTGAACTGCATGTCGTCGGGAAGACCGCCCACGTTATGATGGGACTTAATGGTGGCCGACGGTCCACGGACACTCACCGACTCGATGACATCTGGATACAGCGTGCCTTGGGCAAGCCACTTCACGGCCGGCAGGTTTCGGGCCTCTTGCTCGAAAACACGGATGAACAGCTCGCCGATGATCTTCCGCTTCTTCTCTGGCTCGGTCACGCCAAGCAGCGCATCGAGGAACAGGTCGCTGGCATCGGAGACGATGAGGTTGAAGTCTTGAAACTCCGCCCGAACTTGCTCGGCCTCTCCCTCGCGAAGCAGACCATTGTCGACGAAAATGCAGGTGAGGTTTTCGCCGATGGCCTGGTGAAGCATCGCAGCCACAACCGAACTGTCAACGCCACCAGAGAGTCCGCAAATAACGTGATCATCGCCTAGTTGCTCTCGGAGCTGCGCGATGTGCTCTTCGACAAACACGCCTGGAGTCCAGTCGCCACGGGCCCCACAGATATCGACTACGAATCGGGCGACCAACGCCTTGCCGTGACGGCTGTGGGTGACCTCGGGGTGGAACTGAAGACCGTACACCGGAGCATCTTTGGCTTGCATGGCTGCCACAATGCCGCTGGCCGAGCGCGCGCAGACCTGGAAACCAGGCGGCGCCTGTTCGACGTGATCACCGTGACTCATCCAAACGATTCGATGGTCATCGGTGGTGAAGTCTTGGAACAACGGTCCGGGATCTGGCTCGAGGAACACATGTGCCAAGCCATATTCGCGGGAAACACCACGTACGACCTCGCCACCGTGGTGCTTAGCGAGCAGCTGCATGCCATAACAGACACCGAGAATGGGCACGTCACAGTCGAGCCATCTCATGTCGAAATCAGGTGCATCGTCGCCAAGGACAGATGCGGGGCCACCACTCAACACCAGTCCAACTAGATTCTCGGGGAAGCTGTCGGGGGCAGCATCGGTACAAGGACGAATCTCGCAGTACACGCCGAGTTCACGAACACGTCGCGCTATCAGCTGAGTGTATTGAGAGCCAAAATCGAGAATCCACAGGGTCTGATGTTGCACGAGCCACTCCGAGCTGGCCCACCCCATAACCATGGAATCAGGAAACACAAAGTCGGAGTTTTATAGGGGTAGCGCTCCGCTGAACGCGCCGCCTGTCAGCGCGTCGATGTTTGCAGTCAACTCCATAAGCTTCAGCTCTTGGTCTACTTGCTTACGAATGTCGGTGGTGGGCTTAAGAAGCTGTTCCACCTGCACCCGCCGGCGATCAAAATACAGCTCGGTGACGTTCTCGAGGATGTCGTCGCGAAGCTTGACCACGTCTTGGGCTTCGGACAGCACCCGGATTCTTTCGCTGCTCATGACCAGCTTGTCGAGCTCCCACTTAGCCGTGACCTTGTAGGTGGCATCTTGATCCGCGCCGGCATCGCTCAAGATGGGAAGCACCTCTTGATCTGGAAGCACGGCGGCCCCACCATCGACCGCCAGGTAGTCGAACCCCTGGTCCCAACCGTCCTTCAGCGTGTAACTGAGGGTGACCTCGGGCAGCGCAGCGAAGGTCCGAGACGCTCGTAGCCACCGGTCGACCATCTGCGGATTGGTGTTGGCGTAGTCGGACGTCCAAGCCTGAACCTGCTGCACCGTAGGCTCGTTGGAGAACGACGCCAGCACCTCTTCAACGTTGTTGTACACCTTAGTAGCGGCCTCGGGGAGCACCATCTCGATGGACGTCTTCTCGCGCAGCGCAGTGAGTGAGGCTTGCGTAATACCCGGCAAACCACGAAGCTCTTCGACGCTCGTCAATCGACCTCTCTGCGTTCGCAAGGCAATGATGTCGGAGGCCAACGATGGGGAGACCCCAGCGACACCCGCCAATTGGTCGGCGCTAGCGGCGTTGAGCATCACTCGGTCGGAGGCAAGGCTGGATTGGGCCAACAACAGGCATCCGAGGGTAAGAAGTCGCTTCATGATCGGGTCTCCGTGATTCATAGACTACTCTAGATTCTGATTCCACGCGCTGACCGCACCGTTGGTCAGGGCGTCCATTTTTGCTTCGAGCTCTAGTTTCCGCAGCGCTAGGTACACCGCCTCGTCGACGGCCTTTCCTTCTTGGGCAAGAATGGCTCGTTCTGTCCCAACATGGGCTTTGTACAGGCCCACCAGGTCAAATGCGATTGCGTTGCGCTGTTCGGCCACGGACCGGGACACCCGATTGCCCATGGCACCGAGCAAGCTACGATCGCCGCCAGCCCCGAGCCCATCGTAGTCTGCACGAAGCGCCAGCTCGTCGAGGGCCGCTTCGACTGCGCCACTCTGAGAGCTCTCGCGACCTGCGGGCGTCCATTTCAGGGTCATGCCCAGCTGCCACTCCCCCTTGGTGGTCACTGTGGTGACCTTGTTGAAGTCGGTGCTCTGAAAGGGGCTGTACTTGTACTCGGTGGTGAGCGACGGCATGAGCGATCGCACCAATCGGGATGCATCCGCAGATGCGGTGAGCTCAGACCGCGACAAGGACGAATGAACAAGGTCGTTGAGCGATATCCAAGGCGCGAATGAGTTGGACAGGGCGCGAGACAATCCGCTGTGAAAGAAACCCTCTGGCCCAACGGCTATCCACTGGCCATCGACCGCGTGAAGCGCACCCGAGGTTGGCGTTTGCGCGGTGGACCATTGACCGCCACTCGCTGTGGCAAAGCCGCCGTTCTGATCCGTGATGGCCCATTCACCCGGCGAAAGCCAATAGAGATTGCTGGGGATGAAGGGCGTGTCGACCGCGGTCCATTGCACACCACCATCGTCGGTGCGCAGGACCTGCTGGCCGGAGATGACCCAAAGCCCGCCCTCCCAGCCCGGATCGACGAGCAGGGTCGAGATCAACTCCGAAGACGAGCCTGTGGGCGCCCAGATGCCCTCTGAGTTTGACCAAAGCCCCTCGGTGGTGGCCGCCCAGGTGACCCCATCTGCCGTCGCCAAGTCTAGGATACCCACTTGCTCGGTGCCAAAGACGTGGCCAAAGCGGCCCAATTCGTCCGTCTCGTAGAGTCCATCCCACCGAGCGACTACCCAACCATTTTTGCTGGGGGCGATCGCCAAAGCGGTTTGTTCCCCTACCTTTTGCCACTGGCTACCACCGTCTACGCTGAGGTGCAGCCCGTCGGAGCGCGACACCATCAGCTGATCGCCCTCACCCCAGACCACGAGTGCTGTGCTGCCGCCTCGTCCGCCGCCGCCTTCGCCAAGGAAGCCAAGCACGTCGACCAAGTCTTCGTCGATGGCTTCAACGGTGGGAACCTCGGTTTCTTCATCAACCTCGTCGCCCGACGCTTCGACCACGTCGCTATCATCGGAGCCAATTTCCTCGATAGCCCCCTCGAGTTGCAGGAGGTCGCGGTTGCTTTGGCCCCCCCCTCGTGGCGCTCGCAAGGTCTTCTGCCAGGCGAGTCCGCCATCGGGACTGCGCCAGACGGCTCCGCGTTCGTCAACGGCCACTACGACAGCATCACGGTGATCCACCGCCACAAATCCACCGGCTTCGGGAGGCCCCAGCGAATGCCACGTCAGGGCATCTGCGGCGGACGCAGAGCCGATCGAGCAGAGGAACACAGCAATGAACAGCACAGGGCGCATGGGCCACAGTACGGTAATCCCACCCAACTGTTCCAGGGACCTGTCGGTGGTCCGGGTTACACCTCAACCATGAACGTCTTCGCCGCAGCAGCAGAGGCCTGGCGCACCGGGCGTCGTGCCGCCTTCGCCACCGTGATTGGCGCAGCTGGCAGCACTCCCCGTGTAGGTGGCGCTCGAATGCTGGTCTATGCCGACGGAACGATTATCGGTACGATCGGGGGTGGCACGTTGGAGCACCGAGCCGCGCAAGTCGCCATTGACGTCATCGGGACCGGGCGCCCACAGCGTCTATCGGTCGAGCTTAAAGAAGACCTCGGCATGTGCTGCGGCGGTCGTATGGAGGTGTACGTGGAGCCCTTACAGATTCGGCATCCATTTGTTCTATTCGGTGCGGGCCACGTCTCACTCGCCTTGGCCCCCCTGCTCATCGCCCTGGAGTTCGACGTCACCGTCGTCGACGAACGCGACGAACTCAACACCGCGACGCGCTTCCCTGGATGCACGCGACAGGGGACCGACAGCGTAGGGTTCGCCGATAAGCTCATTGGTCGCGACGACGCACACTGGCTCGTCATGACCCATGACCATCGACTCGATCAAGATCTCATCGAGCGCCTTTTGCCCAAGCCCTGCGCCTGGCTAGGCATGATCGGCAGCAAAGCCAAGGTCGCACGCTTTCTCGTTCGCTATCGCGCGGCTGGCATCGACCCGTCCCTGTTCACCAAGCTCTCGGCACCCGTGGGTCTGATGCTCGGCGCCCAGACCCCAAGCGAGATCGCGGTCAGCATCGCCGCAGAGCTCGTCCAAGTCCGCCGGGGACAACAACAGCCCGCGGTCCCCTTGGCGTCGATTCCGCTGAAAGCCCGAGGGGGGCCAGCCATAGCGCCAGCGTTGCGAAAGAAGCCCGAAGTCTAGGAACTGGTGAGCTTGTCCCGCACCAACACCAGCAAAGCGTCAAGCTTCAGAGGCTTCTCAACAAACCCATCGAACTTGTCGGCCTTGATTCGGGCGTCGATATCTTCGTCTCGGTACGCCGTACAAGCGATGACGGGAATGTGCCGGGTATCGGGGTCGGCCCTCAACATTTGGTGAACCTCGAAACCATCCATCCCGGGCATCATGATGTCCATGAGAATGAGGTCTGGCTTGACCCGTGCGACGGTGAAGCCCGCTTGAACGCCCGAATCAGCAACCTCGACCTCAAGATCTCCCTTCAGGGTGAGGTATTCACAGACCATGTCCGAGAAGTCCTTTTCATCGTCGACGATGAGGACCTTCGTCCGGCCCTCGCCCGCATCGAGCAAGTCGCGGGCGATCGGGTAGTTGTGTTCGCGGGCGAAGGCAACAATGTCCTTGTGCGCAATACGACGATGGCCACCTGGCGTACGATGCGCGGACAACAGTCCGTTATTGACCCAGTTCACAACAGTGGGCAGTGATACACCTAGGAACTTCGCGACCTGATAGGTCGTGTAGTAGACAGGGCCAGAGTAGTTGTTCTTACGACGAGCCATGCGCTCCATAACTGCCAGTGGCAGACCACCTAACATTAACAACTATTGAGCGCTTTAGATCTTCGATTACGATCTACGGCGGGCGACGGGCTTACTCGTCGCTTAACTCATCAAGCAATGGCGCTACGTCGTCGAGCATCTCGACAACTCGCTGTGCATTTCGATGAATAATCTCTACACTTCTTTGCTGACTGCCCTCGAGATCTCCCATCGCACCACTCTCGAGCATCTCGCATCTGCCAAGAATCACCGCGAGGGGATTCCTAAGATCATGACGAAGGGCGTGGCGAAGAAGTTCGCGCGCGCCCTTGTCAGAATCATTCTGGCCATCTGCACTCAGTCTAGAATCCGGAACCGGAAGAAGGTCTCACCGATGATGACTTCTTCACCACCGAAAAGACGGCGCTCGGTAATAAGCTCACCGTTCACCAGCGAGCCGTTCGCGGACTTATTGTCCTCGACGTAGAAATTCGGACCGCGCCGGTAGAGCTTGCAGTGGTAGCGCGACACCTTGGAGTCGTTCTTTACCTGCACATCATTGTCGCGACCGCGCCCAAGGGACATCACGTCGCCCGTGAACGGGTAGATTTGCTCTTCGGCTGTGCCCTCTTGGTAAAGAAGAACGGCGCGTCGAGGCTTGTCATCACTGGCTTTTTCGTCCTCATCGTCATCGCTGCCTGCTTCAAGCTCGATGTCTTCGTCGTCGCCGAGGATGTCCAGATCGCCAACCTCAAAATCTTCGCCTTCAACGTCGGCCAAGACGTCCGACATGTCTTCGGCGATGCTGACCCGCTCGACGTGAGCGCCACCGGTGTCGTCATCCTGGAACACATCGTCGCCATCATCGGCCTCGATTTCGTCCTCTACGAGGATGTCGTCGTCAATGATGATCTCTTCTTCTAGTGCTTCCAGTTCTGGAACTACATCGGACAATATTCCCGCTGCGGTGCCGAGCACTTGCCAACGATCGATCGCCGCTCGATATTGCCCAAGCACTTCATCGATTTCGGTAACCTTCTCGTCCGTGGATTTGACCACAGCCGTATCTTTGGCCGATTCCGCCTCGAAGGCCTCGTCGGTGATGTCGCCGATCATCTGTCGTAGTTCGAGTTCCTCCAGCCGAAACTTGCAGTCTTTGGCGTTGTCGGTGGCCGTTTCGCGCTCACCATCGAGTGCACCAATTACCGCCTCCAAGTCGGACAAGAGAGGAATAATCTCTCCCACTACCTCCATGGATTTTTCTTCGTTATCCTTTACGCCCTTCTCGATAACCGCAGCCGCGAACTTGCCCGCCTGACTTTGGGCCTTCGTAATGAAGCTCTGGAGTTTATCGAACTTATCAACGCGACTCACGAAGTCCGCGAGCAGCTCAGCCCTTGCCATGGATCGCACCCTCTTTTCTGAAATCTTGGCGTAGATTACGCTTCGGTAGGACGATGAATGAAAGTGCCAACCGAAGATCGATCAGCAAATTGTAGTTACCCCATCCCCCGGGTTCCGACCATCCTAGAACAAGCGAACAGGAGGCGCTAGGTCAAGTCGTGAAGTCGTGAAGATCGATGTCGTCAAAGCGGGTGAACTGCCCCTGAAAGGCCAGTTTGACCGTACCGGTGGGGCCGTTCCGTTGTTTGGCAATAATCACTTCAGCAACACCGGGATCTTCTGTGTCTTCGTTGTAGTACTCATCGCGATAGATGAACATGATGATATCCGCGTCCTGCTCAATGGCCCCAGATTCACGCAGGTCAGACACCATTGGACGCTTTTCCTGGCGAGATTCTACGCCACGGTTGAGCTGGGACAGTGCAATCACCGGCAGCGATAGTTCTTTGGCGAGTCCTTTCATACCGCGGGAGATCGCGCTGATTTGTTGCTCGCGGGGCGCGCGGGCATCATCGCCCTTCATCAACTGAAGGTAGTCAACCACAATGAGCCCCAAAGTAGGCTCTTGTGCGTGGAGCTGGCGCGCACGGCTACATAGCTCTCCGATGGAAATCCCGGGGGTGTCATCGATGTGCACATGGGAGGCCCGAAGGGTGTCCGACGCCTCGAGCAGACGCTCCCACTCATCTTGGTCAAGCTCGCCCGTACGAACGCTTTGAGCACTCACTTGCCCCTCGCAGCACAACATCCGAGTGACCAACTGGCCCCGGCTCATCTCGAGGGTGAAAATACCGACCGGTACTTTGGCCATAACCGCTACGTTCTGAGCAATATTCAGCGCCAGCGCCGTCTTTCCCATGCCCGGACGAGCCGCGAGAATCAGCAGGTCGGATCTTTGCAGGCCGGCGAGCTTGGCGTCGAGGTCGACAAAACCAGTCGAGACCCCCGTTGTGGTGCCCTCTACCTTTTCGCGTGCCTGAATGTCTAGGAGCTGCTCGTCGATGGTCTCGCTGATCTGCGTCCACGACCGGCGGCTGTGACTCAGGCCAAGCCCGGCTAACGTCACCGAGGCCTCGCGCATCAGGTCGCCGACATCTTGAGGCTGCGCGTAAGCCTTCTCCATCAACGACACGTTGGCGTCGATAAGCTGCCGCAGCAATGACTTATCGCGAACGATCTCGGCGTAGTGCGGCAAGTTTGTGGTCGACGGCACCTTGTCGGGCAGCTCAACGACATAGGCAACGCCGCCGTATTCCTGCTGCTTACCTTCGCGCATTACCCGGTCCGGAACCGTGATCAGGAAGTCAATGGACTCCCCTCGCCCATGCATCTCGAGAAGCAACCTGTAAAGCTTCCGATGCTCGGGCCGGTAGAAATGCTCCTCTTTGAGAATCTCGGTGACCGAAGGAATACTCGAGGGAGAAAGCATCAAGCCACCCAAGAGCATCTGTTCGGCGTCGACGGCGCTAGGATGCGGTCGTTGCTCCACAGTTATCTCCAGGGTGGCTTGGGGTGCCCCTATTGCGCTAGGGGCGAGCGTTTAAGCTACCATCAGGCCCGGATGACGTACACCCGAATGTTGGCGGAAACCTCGGCGTGCAGACGCACCGGAACATTGAACAGGCCAATGCTACGGATGGACTCCTCGAGATTCACCAGGCGACGATCGAGCTCGACGCCCTCGGCGGCCAGGGCCTCCACGATATCGCGGTTGGTAACGGAGCCAAAAAGCTTCTCGTCATCACCGGTCTCGCGGCGGATGGACACAGCCAAGTTCTCAAGCTTCTTAGCAAGCTCTTGGGCTACAACAAGCTTCTTTCGCTTGATGCCATTGGCCAGCTTCAGCTGGTGCTCTGCCTGACGAACGCCGCCCTCGCTGGCGTTGATCGCCAAGCCGCGGGGAATGAGGAAGTTCCGGCCATATCCTGGAGAAACTTCAACGATATCGCCGGGTTGCCCCAGGTTAGCCACTTCGGATTTAAGGATGATGCGCATGTTGATCTCCTTTAAGCTTGGGCTTCAGCAGAGGCGGAGGCAACAACGGCAGCAGCGGCAGCGGTGGCGGCAGCGGCAGCGGCGGTCTCGGCCTTGTAGACTTCGGCAGCTTCAGAAGCGGCCGTGGCGGCAGCGTCAGCAGCAGCGCGAGCGGCGGCCTCTTCGTCGCGTTGCTTCTTGATGACTTCAGCGGCTTCAACGCGCTCGTCGACGTTCACATCGTCCGCAATCTTCACGTGAAGGAAGCGAATGATCTTGTCGCTGAGACGGATGCGACGCTCGATCTCGATCACCAGGCTTGCCGGCGCCGCGAAGGAGAGCAGCATGTAGTGGCCTTTGAGGTGCTTGTTGATGGCGTAAGCGAGCTTGCGCTTGCCCCAGTCATCACGCAGCAACATGGTGCCTTCGGTTTCGATGACGGCTTCGAGCTTTTCGATAACCGCGTTGGTGTCAGAATCTTCAAGGTCAGGGCGAACGATGACAGTGAGTTCGTACTCGTGGGAACGCATTGGATTCTCCTACGGAGTTTAGAAGTTAAGAACGGAAGCCAACAGACCGGCGTTGCCCGCGAGGAGCGGTGCGATGACCAAGGCCACCACGCTGATAAGCTTGACGAGAATATTAAGAGAAGGACCAGCAGTATCCTTAAAGGGGTCGCCTACGGTGTCTCCAACGACGGCCGCGTCGTGGAACTCGGAGCCCTTCTCAAGGATGGTGCCATCTGCACACTTGAAGCCACCGCCCTCGAAGGACTTCTTGGCGGGGTCCCAGGCGCCGCCCGAGGTCGACATGAAGATGGCCAAGAGGACGCCGGTGACGGTGACGCCAGCCAGCAGGCCGCCGAGAGACTCGGGACCCATGACGAAGCCAACGGCCACTGGAGAGATGATAGCGAGCAGGCCGGGTGCCACCATCTGCTTCAGGGCAGCGGAGGTGGAGATGTCGACACAGCGTGCGGTGTCGGGCTTAGCAGTGCCTTCGAGCAGACCGGGAATCTCGCGGAACTGACGACGCACTTCCTCGATCATTTCCATGGCCGCCTCACCCACGGCGCGCATGGCCATGGAGGAGAACACGAAGGGCAACATGCCGCCAAGGAACACACCGGACATCACCATGGGGGTGGCGAGGTCGAGGCCTTCGATCTGGGATGGTGGGTGGGATGACGCGAACAGCGCAAGGGCCGTCATGGCCGCAGAGGCGATGGCGAAGCCCTTACCGATGGCTGCAGTGGTGTTGCCCACGGCGTCGAGTGCATCGGTGCGCTCGCGAACCGTGGGGTCTTGGTGGGTCATCTCGGCGATGCCGCCAGCATTGTCAGCGATTGGACCGAAGGCGTCGACCGCGAGCTGAATGCCCGTGGTGGACAACATGCCAAGCGCCGCGATGGCGATGCCATATAGGCCAGCAATGGAGAAGGAGCCGATGACGCCAACGACGATGACGATGGTAGGAATCGCAGTGGACTCCATACCAAGCGCGAGTCCCGCGATGATGTTCGTGGCCGCGCCCGTCTTGCACTGCTCGGCGATGGCGTTCACCGGGGCTTTGCCCATGGAGCAGTAGTAGGACGTGATCATGCCGACGAGGACGCCGCAGATGAGGCCGATGACCGTGGCGACACCGACGTGCCACCACAAGATGACCTTGACGCTGCCCATGTAGGTGACGCCCTCGGCGGGCCACATCTGGTGGGCGATGCCGAAGGTGGCCAAGGCCATGAAGATAGCGGCGCCATAGGCGCCCATGTCGAGCGCCTTGTGGGCGTCGCCGCCCTCTTCGGTGCGAACCACAAGGGTGCCAGCGATGGAGGCGAGGATGCCGGCCGCCGCGATGATCATCGGGAGGAGGATGGGGGCGGTACCCGACTGGAAGCCGAGACCGAGAACCATGGTGCCGATGATGGCGCCCACGTAGGACTCGAACAGGTCGGCGCCCATACCGGCGACATCGCCAACGTTGTCGCCAACGTTGTCGGCGATGACCGCAGGGTTGCGGGGGTCGTCTTCGGGGAGGCCGGCTTCGACCTTGCCCACCAAGTCGGCACCGACGTCGGCGGCCTTGGTGAAGATGCCACCACCCACGCGGGCGAACAGCGCGATGGACGAAGCGCCCATGGAGTAGCCGGTGAGCGAGTTGAGGACGACGGCCATTTGGTCATCGCCCTGGAACAGCACCATGCTGTAAAAGATGAACAGAACGCCGAGCCCGAGAAGGGCAAGGCCCGTGACCGCCATACCCATGACCGTGCCGCCGCCAAAGGCGACCACAAGGGCAGGAGCGAGACCGGTGCGAGCGGCGAAGGTCGTACGGACGTTAGCGAGCGTCGCGACGCGCATGCCAATGTAGCCAGCCAACGCCGAAGCAGCGGCGCCGACCAAAAAGGACAGTGCGATAACGGGACTTTGTTCTGCACCGTTTAAGTTGATGACGGCGAGAATGACGGCGACCACAGCGACGAAGAAGCCGATGACGGTGTACTCACGCTTGAGGAACGCCATGGCGCCCTCTTGAATTTGACGCGCGATATCTTGCATATCGGCATCGCCAGCAGGCGCATCAGCCGTCTGTTTGGCCTTGACAGCGCCGTACGCCAACGCGATTACGGCCGCGGCAGGCACGGTGAAAATGATGTTTTCCACAGCATACTCCTTTGGAGTGCTAGAGCTTTGGACTCAATTCTTTTGGGGTAGATTCCGCATTCACCTGATGGCGTTGCGGTCGACGAGCATTCACCGTCTCCATGGCCTTTTGAGCGCCTTCTTTGAGGACGGTTTCGACGACGTCAGTGGCCTTATCAACCACCTCGTCGAGCTGCGCGTCTTCGGAGGTGCTCCACTTGCCGAGCACATAGTCTGCGGTGTCCCACCCTTGCGGGGGACGCGACACACCGAAGCGCACCCGAAGGTACTTGTTGGTGCCCAACTTCTGCTGGATGTCTCGCAGGCCGTTGTGCCCACCATGACCGCCACCCTGCTTGATGCGAACTTCGCCAAAAGCGAGGTCCACGTCATCATGGATGACCACCAAGTTGTCGAGTTCGGTTTTATAGAAACCCTTCATCGACACGACGGCTTGGCCAGAGAGGTTCATGAAGGTCTGTGGCTTGACGAGGACGGCGTTGGCAGAGCCAATCCGAACGGAGTCGACGAGTGCGCCAAACTGGCGTTTCTCGACCGACGCACCCCAACGACTCGCGAGACGGTCTACGACCAGAAATCCCGCGTTGTGTCTGGTGTGTCGATAACGACCACCGGGGTTGCCCAAGCCTATGACCAAATTCATGCTTAGGATTCCACTTCGGCTGCGGGCTCGTCTCCGACTTCGGCCTCAGCTTCGTTCGCGGAGGAGCCGGCGCGCTTGCCGTAGCAAGTGACGACATTGAAGTCGGACTTGGCGAGCAGAGAAGCGCCGTCGGGCATATCCAGCTCGGAAGCCAAGACCATGTCGCCGACGTTCATAAGCGTGCAGTCCACTACGAAGGACGCGGGAATGACGCTTGGAAAGCAACGGACCTTCACCGAGCGACGAATCAGACGCATGCGACCACCCATGAGGGCGCCTGCAGGCTTACCAACGATTCTAAGCGGTACTTCGACAATAACGCAGGCGTCGTCGGCTAGGCGGTAGAAATCCACGTGAAGAATATCGCGGCTAACTGGGTGACGCTGAACTTCGCGAACCAGGACATTGGCCGTAGTGTCACCGGCCGTGAGCTCGACAACCGTGTTGCGATTGCCGGTGGCCTTGAAAATGTTGTAGAGTTCCAGCGGATTCAGAGACACCGCGATGGGCGTCTTGTGCTGGCCGTAGACCACGCCGGGGATGAGACCAGCAGCGCGCAACTTGCGAGCGCCACCCTTTCCCAAATCTTCCGTGCGAATACTGACTTCGAGTGATGACATCGTGAACCTCTTGCGGTGCTAGCCCATGAGCGGGGCCCGGATCGCGAGGCGCACAACAGCGTTGTGAGCCTGCCCCCCGGACTTTCGGGCCACTTTCGCGGCCGGGACAGCACCGTTGTTCGTGGAACAGCAGTGTGCGGCAGACGAATCTGACGCGAGTGAGGCGGCCAGATAATGCGGCCGCGGTTGATTTGCAAGTCCTGCCGGGTGTTCAGACAGATTCCTCTTCGACCAGGCGGGAAATAGAGTCGTTGAAGTGGATGGATCGAATGGCTTCGGCGAAGAGCGGCGCCACAGACACAACCTCGAGTTTGGTGCACGCTTGTGCGGCTAGGCTGAGGGGGATGGTATCTGTGACAATCAGCTTCTCAAAAACCGATTCGTTGAGTCGTTCGACGGCAGGGCCCGATAGCACCGGATGCGTAGCGATGGCGTGAATGCGCGTAGCACCGTGGTTCGAGACTGCGACACCACCCTTGGTAAGGGTTCCTGCGGTGTCGACCATGTCGTCAACCACCACACACGTTTGGCCCGCCACATCACCAATGATGTGCATCACCTCGGCCTCGTTCGGACCGGAGCGACGCTTGTCGATGATGGCGAGTCCGCAACCCAGGCGCTTGGCATAGGAGCGAGCGCGCTCAACGCCACCCGCATCGGGAGATACGATAGCCACCTTGTCCTCGCCCGTGAGCAGCTGATCCCGAACGTGCGTATATAAGAGTGGACGCGCGTACAGGTTGTCGACGGGGATATCGAAGAATCCCTGAATCTGACCCGCGTGGAGATCCATTGTGAGCAGACGGTCGATGCCCGCGGCCTGAAGCAGATCGGCGACCAACTTGGCCGTAATCGGCGCCCGAGGGGCGACCTTTCGATCTTGGCGTGCGTACCCGAAGTACGGCATGACGGCAGTGACCCGACCTGCCGAAGAGCGCTTGCACGCCTCGGCCATGATCAGGAGTTCCATCAGGTTGTCGTTAGAAGGAGAACACGACGACTGGATGAGAAATACATCGCGCCCACGCACATTGGCGTGAAGCTCGACACGAATCTCACCGTCTGAGAACCGACCCACTCGCGCAGGGCTGAGTGGCTGATCCATGCGCTTACAGATGCGCTTGGCCAGGTCGGGGCATGCATTCCCCGCGAAGATAGCAATCTCACCGAACATTGGATGCGACCTTTTGCGGAACTATTCAGGATATGGAGAAGATTAGGGCGGCAGGGTTCGAACCTGCGAATGTCGGTACCAAAAACCGATGACTTACCACTTGTCGACGCCCCATCTCGCGCCGCTTTTAATCTTTCCGAACCGACCCGGCAAGGGATCTCCCCCACGGTTTTTCGAGTGGGCGGCCAAACGGCATCATAGATCCCGCCAGATACCACGAAGATCGGCATAAGTGAAGCCCCCTTGCCCCGTCTCATGAGGTTGAGAAAATAGGAAGCGCACCTACACCGGCGCTCGCAGTCGCTTCACCGCGGACCGCAGGCCATCCACCGTGAGTTCGTGCATGGGAAACACCTGGCCGATGGCACGCACCGTGGGATGCGCCCAATACCGCGTGGGATCCGGATTCAGCCAAACCGAGCCTGGACAGCGCTGCCGAAACCGGCGCAACCACTCCAGCCCCGCCAGCGCCTCGTGGCTTGGCCAACCAAAAGGAGAGAACAACTCGTACGGCGCCATAGAGGCGTCTCCGACAAAGATGAGCCGATGCCGTGATGTAAGCTTTTCGAGCACTTTCTCGGTCCGCACCCGCTCCATCTGCTCGTAGTCTTCGTAGAGCCAGCCGTAGACGCAGTTGTGGAAGCTCCACGACTCAAAACTCTTGAAGCCGTGAACCTTACTAGCGGCGCTAAACAGCTTGCTCACCTTGTCGTAGTGGGGCGCCATCGAGCCGCCAGCATCCATCAACAGCACCAGATGCACACGGTTTTGGCGCTCCCGTCGCTCGACCAGCTCGATATCGCCGGCGTTCTGACAAGTGCGGTCGATGGTGGCGTCGAGATCGAGCTCCCATGCGCCGTCCCGGGACAGGTTGCGCAGCGTTCGCAGCACCACTTGTAGGTCACGCACATCAAGGGTTCGGTCGGTTCGGTAGTTGGCCCACTGGCGTTCCATCGCCACGTTCACCGCTTGACGCCCTCCACCAGGCCCACCTATGCGGATGCCCTGCGAGCCCTTTCCCGAGTGCCCGAACGGACTAGTGCCGCCCGTGCCAATCCAGTGATTTCCGCCGTGATGCTCTTTCTTTTGCGTGCGGAGCCGCTCCATGAGCGCTTCCCACAGTTCATCTCGGTCTTTGAACTCATGGTCGACCCAGTCGCCTTCAGGCCGCTCCTTCGCCTTCGCCAGCCACTCTTCGACCGCTTTCCGAAGGTCGTCCGGCAGCACTGCATCGGAAAAGGTGTCCGCAAACGCCTGGTCGTATGCGTCGTACTCACTCTCGCCGCGACACAGCAGCGCCCGTCCAAGCCGGTACAGGGTGTCGACGTCGTAGATGAGTCCTGACTCGAGGGCTTCGAGAAACCCCAACCACTCGCCGGTGCCCACAACCAAGCCCGCTTGGCGGAGGTTGAAGAGCAGATCAAGAAACATGACTGGCCTCTGGGTCCCAGGAGAGCGTTGCACGGCAAGGATCAGGCACCGGATAAGGGCGCACGACTGGCGTGAGGGGGTCCGCTCCACTCCCCCAGGCTGAATGAAGAGGGTCCATGTGCTCTACGCCGAGAATCCACTCAGAGTTAAGAGACTTCTTTAGATGACCTCGTACGCCAAAACGAACACATGCCCGCTCGAGGTCAACGCCTTTCGGTCCGCGCTCGGGATGCCAATCCATCACGGCCTGAGCATAGCGCGTGGCCAATCGCCACTGCGCCTTCGTCTGAAACAACCCCGCTGGAAACACCCGCCCATGAACTACTTGGCGCAACATCCCGTCAAACATGTCCCGTCTTAAGTGTATGGCCAAAATGCGCTCCACGTTGACATCGGAGCGACCCTTACTATGGTGGTATATGTCGCCAAAAGACAGTCCAAACCTAGTGGTACGACCCGCATGCCAAGAGTCTCCACCGAAGCGCCCGCTGGCCAAGGCGAAATCCGCGATTTCACGTCGATGTGCAGCAAAAACCGTCACCACATCGTCGCTGTAGCAGGCGAGTAAGGGTCGCCCCGTTTGGGGCAAGCCAGCCTGTACTTCAGACCATGGGGCGTTGGGCACCATTCTATCGACGCGTTCCCTTGCGAATCGCGGCATTCAGGTCGGTCTCTTGTTTGAACAGCACTCCTAGGAAGGGGTCTTCGGACCTTAGGCGCTCGGCATCGATGCCCGCGTGGACCAACACAGACAACCAATCCATCAACTCGCTAGTGCTGGGCGGCTTCCGATAGGCGGTTCCCTTTCGGAACGCGAAGAACTTCTCGAGAGCGATGTCGAGGATGGCCTGATCGAGGTCGGGATGGTGAACGCGGACGATTCGCTCCATTCGAGCTCGGTCTGGAAAGCTAATGTAGTGGAACACGCATCTACGCAAAAAAGCGTCCGGAAGTTCCTTTTCGGCATTACTCGTGATGATTACTACTGGGCGATGCACCGCCGAAATCGTTTTGTTGATCTCGGGAACGTGGAAGGCCATCTCGTCGAGTTCACGCAGCAGATCGTTGGGGAACTCGATGTCGGCCTTGTCGATTTCATCGATGAGCAAGACACAGGGTTCTTCAGCCGCAAAGGCGCGCCAGAGCACTCCCGGACGGATGTATTTGCCAATATCGGCCACAGAACCGTCGCCAAATCGACTGTCATTGAGACGCTGAACAACATCGTAGTGGTACAGCCCGTGCTCTGCTTTGGTGGTGGATTTCACGTGCCACCCAACCATCGGCATTCCGAGCGCCTCGGCCACCGAGCTGGCGAGCAACGTTTTTCCAGTGCCCGGTTCACCCTTGACGAGCAACGGACGCCGCAACGCCACTGCCGCATTAACCACGGACATCAGCCCATCATCGGCGATGTAGCGCTCGCCACCTTGGAACTGATCGAAACCGGCCATGAGACCTCCAGCCACCCTCTAACCTAGAAATCGACCGCGAAGTCCTCCAATGTATGCCCAGCAGCGTTACATTGCGCGCGGCGGTAGCTGCTTCGCACGAGCGTCCACGCCCCTGGGTCCGCTACATCGACACCAGGGGAAACCCCAAAGACGGGCCAGAAACGCCCGTACGGAGACATCGCTGGAAGCTCATATCGCAGTACTGATCGATTTCGAAAATATCGCAGCAGGTACAGACAAAGAAGGCCTCGGCCGTTTTGACATCAAAGCCGTCATGGAGCGCTTTAAAGACAAGGGGCGCATCCTCATCGCGCGCTCCTACGCAGACTGGGGACGCTTCTCGCGCTTCAAGCAGGGTCTTCTCGCCGAGAACGTGACCATGATGGAGCTCACCAGCCACGGCATGCAGGACAAGAACCGCGCCGACATCGCCCTCGTGGTCGATGCACTCGAGCTCGCCTTCACCCGCGACTACATCGACACCTACGTCATCGTCAGCGGAGACTCCGACTTCACGCCTATGGTGCTGAAGATGCGTGAACTCAACAAGCGTGTCATCGGCTGTGGTACTCGGCGCAGCACCAGCCGGTTGCTCATCGGCGCATGCGACGAATTCCTATTCTACGACTCCATCGTCAAGTCTCAAGGTAAGCGTCGCCCCAATAATGACCGGCGTAGTTCCGCCGCCAGCCCGAAGCTGAGCGAGGCGTTCGACCTGCTAGTGAAGGCCCTCGACGGCCTACAACTCGAGAACTCCGACGCGCCCCGAGCCGGCGCAGTGAAGAGCGCCATCAAGCGTCGCACACCTGACTTCTCCGAGAACGACCTGGGCTTCAACTCCTTTGCGCGATTCCTCGAGAAAGCAGCAGACCGTGGCATCGTGGTCCTCAACCGTGACCGGAAGGGTGGCGGTTACCGCGTCGAAACGCCCGACGCCGCTAGCGACGACGACCTGCTGGAGGTGTCCGGCTCTTCAGAGCCCAAGGTCAGCAAGTGGGTTGACCCCTACATTCCCGCAGGCGCTGAAGTGTACGTAAAGGCGTTGGACGAAAAGGGACTTCACCCGCTCTCTACGCCCAGCCGGAAGCTGGTTCTTGAGGCACTCGACGGTGTGGTCAAGGAGCGCAACCAACGCCGCCGTAAGACCACCATCAACTTCGTGGGCGAAGACATCAAGCGCAAGCTCCGCCGCACCATGCCCGAGGTCAGCGTCGGTCTGATTCGCGGTGTACTTGAGGCCCTTCGTCAGTCCGGCCAGCTGCTGCACCGCGACGGCAACCCCATCCGCACCCCCTCCGCATCGTTCACGCTCTCGAAAAATGCCGAAGAGCTCAACAGCGCCCTGCTGAACAACTACCTTGCCAACCTGAGCGACGCGGGCTGCGACATGTCCAACACCGCGGTCATCGCCGAGCTTCTGCTGGGCAACGCCGAACAAACACGAGCCGTCGAGGAATCCCTCGCCTGGCTAGTCACAGCGCCGCAAGGTGTCGGCGATGCCCAAGACCTCAACGAGGTCGATCTCGACGCACTCTTGGTCATAGACGACGTCCTTACGGTTACTGAAGTGTCTACGGAAGCTGCACCTGTGGTCGAAGAGACATCTGCCGCCAGCGAAGCTCCGGTCGCAGAGAAGCCAAAGCGCAAGCGCAAGACGAAAGCACAACGGGAAGCCGAAGAGGCCGCCAAAGCCACCGTCGAGCCAATCGACCT
>JAACDH010000145.1 GCA_009936995.1 Rhodobacterales bacterium | reverse complement strand
GGCGGCGCGGGCGGCGGTAACCGCGACGTGCACGTCTTTGGCGGAGCTGCCGTCTACCGTGGTGGTGGCGATGCCATAAGCTGTGGCCAACGCCGAAGGCGAGGCGGCAGACTGGCGTCCTAGAGGCGCATTTTCGCCGAGGGGGTGCACGGCGACGACGAAGAGTACGTTGACCTGCTGCAGGGCGGCCAGGTTGAGCGCTTCGTGAAAGGCGCCGTCGGCTACCGAGCCGATTCCTAGATGCACAGCTGCACATCGGGCGGGATTGGCGGCGGCCAGTCCAACGGCGGTGAGTGCGCGGAGTGCGGGAGCCGTGTCGGCGGGCGCGACCTTGTACGGCTTGGCGCCTGAGGCGGCGTTGACCAAGCGATCGACGGGGGGGTCGCGAAGGACCGCGCCTACCCGTTCACGGAGCCCCGGTACCCACCAGTCGCCACGCTCAAGGCCGAGGACAGTGCCGGCAACTACGGCTTCGAGGCCGCTTACGGGAACAGGGAAGGGTAGCGGCCTGGATGCGTTGAGCGCAGCATCCGCGGCCTGAAGGGTCTGAATCGCTTGGACGAAGTTCACCGCATCTCCAGAAGCAGGCAGTCGGGGTTCTCCATCAGTTCTTTGAGACGAGCGACGTATCGGGCGCCAATGGCACCATCGATGACGCGATGGTCGAAGGAGGGAGACAGGTACATCATTTTGCGGATGACAATCTTGCCATCGCGCACAACCGCAGCGTCCCTGATGGCATTGATGCCCAGGATCGCTACTTGTGGAACGTTGAGGATGGGCGTTGCGAAGGCGCCACCGATGCTCCCCACCGATGTGAGCGTGAAGGTGCCACCGCGGAGCTCGTCCAGCTTGGCCTTGCCCGCGCGGGTGCGGTCAACCAGATCGGTCATCTCGGCAGCGATGTGAAGAATGGACTTCTGCTCCACGTTCTTGATGACGGGTACGAACAAACCGTTGGGCGTGTCGCAGGAGATACCGAAGTTGTGGTCGCCCTTGACCACCAGCTCGAAGTTGTCTTCGTCCATCACCGCGTTGACGTTCGGGAAGTCGCGCATGGCGATGGAGCAGATCTTCATCATCAACGGGATGTAGGTGAGCTTGATGCCACGAGCCGCTGCCACCGGCTTCAGCGCGTTGCGGAGCGCGACGAGCTTGGTGCAGTCAACCTCTTCGACGTAGGTGAAGTGCGGTGCCACGTGCTTGGCCTTGACCATTTGTTCGGCGATCTTTCGGCGAACACCGAGGATCTTGATGCGCTCCTCGGAGCCGGATGGCATCACTTGTGGCAGCGCTGGCGCCATGACCGGCATGGGCGCGACTGCAGCGGGCGCCTGGAAACTGGCGAGGTCGTCGTGGGTGACTCGACCACGGGGACCGGTTCCAGGGACCGCGTGGATGTCGAGGCCTGCTTCGCGGGCGTGTCGTCGGACTGCGGGCGTAGCCTTGGTGTCTCCGCGGGTGACGGGTGCCGATGCGGAGGCTGCTGGTGCGGCTGCAGGCGCTGGTGCGGCGGCAGGTGGAGGGGATGCTGCGGGTGCGGCTGCTGCTGTGGGCGCGGGAGCAGAGGCCTCTCCGGCGGCAGACTCGTCGATCTCGACCAGGGGCGAGTGTACCTTGATGATGTCGCCGGGCTCGCCGTGCATCTTCAGGATTCGGCCAGCGCGGGGAGAGCTGATCTCGAGCTGGGCCTTGTCGGTAGTGATTTCGCAGATAGGAGCGTCGAGGGCCACTACGTCGCCGACGTTGACGAACCAAGCCACAACTTCGGCTTCGACGACACCTTCGCCGACTTCGGGGAGATCAAACACGAATGACATGGGGGCTCCTAGTAGTACACAGATTCGCGCGCCGCCGCGGCCACTTTGGTGGCCTCATCGGGGGCCGTCGCGAGGGGGGATTCGAGGTAGAGGAAGGAAGTATTAAGTCCGACATTACGGGCTAGATCGGCGAGGGCCGCATCTTCGGGATGGACAACCACCAAGCGGCCAGTCTTGCAAACCGAGGCGCCCAAGGTGGCGACGTCAAGGGGGCGGATGGCCACCAGGTCTAAGACCTCGGCCCTGATGCCATCGGCTGCGAGGGCGTCGGCGGCGACCAGGGCGGCGTCGACGGCAGATCCCCAAGCGGCGAGGGTGATGTGACTGCCCTCGCGGAGCGTGCGTGCAGTGAGCAGGGCCTTGTTGTCGTTGACCTCGGCGCGCGCTTTGTAGTGCTTGCGGGGCTCTAGAAGGACCACGGGACTGTGGGAGGACAGGGCGCTGCGCAAGAGGCCGGCGGCCTGGTTGGCGTCTGAGGGGCAGAGCACGGTGAGACCTGGGATGGCGGCGATGTGCTGTCCAACGGGACGGTCGTGAGCGCCCGCCTGGGTTCCGCAGGGCACGCGCACGATGAGTCGTACCGCAAACTCGCTCTGTTGGGCGATGTTGGCGGCTTCGGTGAGCACCTCGAAGCAGGCGGCGAGGCGGCCGGTTCCGCTGAGCTCGACGACCACAGTTTTGCCGGCAAGGGCCATTCCCAGGGCCATTCCCAAGGTTCCACGCTCGGCAACAGGCAGGTCTCGGACACGGTCGGCGCCAAACGCCTCGAGCAGTCCCGCTGTGGTTCCCGCGACGCCTCCGGCGCGACCCACCGTCTCTCCGAGTAGGAGCACGTCGTCGTCTTTGGACATTGCGGTGTGCAGCACGTCGCGGATGGCGGCGGCCTGGGTGAGCAGTGCGGACATCAGACGTTCTCGCGGCGTTGATTGATGAAGTTGGAGATGTAGTACTCGCCAGCTTTGTAGCTGGAGCGCACCAAGGGGCCCGAGGCGACGTATTCGAAGCCCAGGTCTTTTCCCATCTCTTCGTAGGCCTTGAATTGATCCGGGTGGATGAACTCATCGACCAACAGGTGCTTCTTAGTGGGTTGCAGGTACTGACCCACGGTGAGGAAGTCGCAGCCTTGGGACCGGAGGTCTTTCATGCACTGGCGCACTTCGGCGACCGTCTCGCCCAAACCGACCATGATGGACGACTTGGACAGCTTGTTGGGGTCGATGCGCTTGATGTCGGCCAGCACCTTCATGCTGGTGCCGTACGACGCCTTGCGATCGCGGGTCGGCCAAGTGAGACGCTCAACGGTCTCGATGTTGTGGGCGACCACCTCGGGGCCCGCGTCGACCACCCGGCGCAGTAGCTCGATGTCGCCGCCGAAGTCGGGGATTAGGACCTCGACCTTGGTCTTGGGAGAGCGGATGCGCGATTGTTGGATACAGTTCGCGAAATGAGCGGCACCAAAATCGGCCACATCGTCTCGGTCGACCGAGGTGATGACCACGTAGTCCAGATCCATCTCGGCGATTGCCATACCCAAGTTCATGGGCTCGAAGGGGTCGAGCGCCTCGGGATTTTTCGCCGTGTTCACTGAGCAAAAACGACAGCCACGGGTGCAGGTGTCGCCCATTACCATGAAGGTCGCGGTACCGCCGCCCCAGCACTCCCCGATGTTTGGGCAGCGCGCCTCTTCGCAAACCGTAGACAGCTTGAGCGCACGGGCTCGCCGTTTGATCTCATGGAAACGGGGAGATCCAGGCATGCGAACTTTGAGCCAAGGTGGCTTTGCCCGTGTGGTTGCCATCGAAGACCTCGCGAGTCCAGGGGGAGGCGGCTCTTAACCCATCGAGCACCTGGGGAACAGGCCCAGTCTGTGCGAGTATCGGCGTCGATGACTACAAATAACAAATGACGATACCGTCATTTATGATGTGATGGGTCCAACCGCCGGCTCGTCGCCTGGGGTCTGACGCTCTCCCATCCCCCTTGGAGGCACTCAAGTCCTTCGTGCAGCGAGCCGAGAACCTGTGTCAGGCTACCGGGGCGAACGACCCGGAATTTGCGGGCAAGGGGTATGTGGCCACAGGCGACATCATTCCCAACGACGAACTGGGCTGCATCACCTGGGTCCATTAGGGGTTTGCCGGACCTTCGCCAAACACTCCTGTCGCTGAGAAAACCATGGCTACCCTCGATAATACGCCGCGCTTTCCAACCTCTAAAGGTGGGCATGTAGAGAGCTACTTTCTACGCGCCAACCACCCAACCGAGCCCAAGGCGTTCTGGCTGAAGGCCACAGTTCTCCGTCGAAAAGACGGTACCGCTGTCGCCGAATCCTGGTGTGCGTTGTTTGACGACAACCGCACGTGGGCTGGCAAGACCACCCTTCCACTGGCCGAGGCAGGATTTTTTGGGTCTCCCACGCAGATTCGGGTAGGCGGTGCAAACCTGTCTTTAGGAGAACAGGGCGTGGCGAAAGGCACCATCGACAATGTCTCTTGGGATCTGTGCTTTACGTCGGTAGGGGGCCGCATCTCTAAGCCGTTGTGCATGCTTCCCAGCCGCCGAATGATCGACGCGCCCTTTCCAAAGTCGAAGCTGCTCACGCCCAAACCGGCCCTTCGCTTTTCGGGGAGGGGGACCTGGGGAGAGGCGACATGGAATGTGGATGGCTGGCTCGGAATGCAAGGTCACAACTGGGGAAAAGAGCACGCACTCGAGTATGCCTGGGGTCAGGTGTTGTTCACCGATAACGGGGGCGAGTTGGTGGCCATGGCCGAAGCGTTCTCCGGGAAGTTGAAGATCGGCCTGGTAACAACGCCCTACCTGTCTGCAATGGTGGTGCGGCGAGGGGACAAGACCTACCGATTCGATCGGTTGATCGATGTGTGGCGTCAGCGGGTCAGCATTCATGACGTGTCCTGGACGGTGAGCCTTCGCGGTAGCGGCGGCGAGGCGAGTTTGTCGATGAAGGCGGACGTACAGAAGATGGTCTGCCTGGGCTACGAGAACCCAAATGACGCGCTTTCATACTGTCTAAATAGCAAGATCGCCCATGTGGAGCTTCGGGTGAACCCAGCCAATGAAGATGGCTTCCGCTGTGTGTCTGAGCACGGTGGCGCCCTAGAATTTCTGCGTCGAACGTCTGATCCACGGTTCACGAATGTAGTGTGAGAGGGTCGCTTCTCTTTTCGAGACCCGGCGCAAGGGCGGGCCAGTCGCGCCGTTCGGGTGCGCCCATGTCGTCTTACGAAACGACGAACCCCCGACGGTAGAGCTTCCGAAGTCGGATGCGATTCACGGTTAGCATGAGCTCGGGGTCGAAGCGTCGAAGAACACACCCTCAAATGGACGGGTCGCATCCCATGGATAGGCCATTGGCGCTGTGGACTCTTCGGCCAAACGCGTGTCGTGGACGATGGGGTTGTCGAGCGTGCAATCGCACGCCTCGCCATGGATGCTGCAGGTCAACGGCGGTAGGTCGATGTCGATGGTGAGGGTGGTGTCCGCACCCGATTCTTCAAACCAGATGACAGACTCTGAGGTGTCGACGGCTTCGCCAAAACACTCGTCCACGGAATCGGGGACGTCGGTGGCCGCGCTCGCGTACGCCTCAATGGTGGCCGGTATCAGTGCGCCGGTGTCGCTCCCCTCCTGAACGTCGTCGGTTGAGGGGCAACCGATGAGTAATGGCAAAGCCGTTGTGACGAACAGCAGTCCTGATGAAAGACGGAATTGGGGGCGTAGGTTCTTCCTGTGTGCGGGTACTCGGTTGCGGGCTGTAAATTCTAGCGCATTCTCGGTGCCAAAAATGAGGTGAATTAGGACATTTGTGCCGTCCCTCGCAGAAATCAGGTGCATCGAGAGAACCTCTTGAAGCTCACCGCGTGGCGATGTCCAATAAGAGCGTCCGGCCCGGCCAAGGTTGACCTCCATCCGGAACCCAACCCGAGGGATCACGGCGGCGACGTTCTTCTGCGTGGTGTGGTGATGCTGCTGGAGCCGACCTACGAGGGGAACTTCTACGACTTCTCGTTCGGGTTTCGACCGGGACGCTCTGCTCACGATGCCTACGTGTTGCTGCGCGAGGGCTTGTGGGAGATGTTGTTCCTCCAAGGAGTGTGTGCGGTGGCCGCCACCCGCCCCCCCAAGTGATGCGCTTAGACAGCGCGATGACGTACCCGCTACCCAGGGGTTCTGACACTTTGCTGACAGTTGATCGTGGGTAGAATTGGGGCGGTCGCTAGGAGGTGACGGTCGCGGGCTGCTGTCTCCGAAGTGTCGAACGAGCCGCCGTCAGGTGAATGCAATAGTCATACGGTGCAGTGACATTACCGGGTACCGTGAGGCGCAGGTTCGGCAACGCTATGGCCGATGGCGGACGAACCAAATCTAGAGAGTCCACGGGTCGAGTCCGGTTGGGTGCCGTTGAAGCACCTGCATTTAGCGGGCGCGCGATGGACTTTACGATTGGACGCGGGCTAAGGTTCAACAAGCACTCAACATAGCTTGGACGCTGCGGAATTAGGCAGCGAGCGAGCTGGAGCGTGCCAACGAGAAGGCCCAAGACGCCTGGAGCTTCGGGAGCGATATGACGTGTTCGGAAAAGAATTCATGGTGCAGTGCGACGTTTGTGCTTGCAGTCGGCCTGTTGACGTCCGGTCCCGCATGGGCAGGTAGCAAGACCGTCGTGGTGGTGACGGATGGCCCCGTGACCGCCGAGGAGGTGGACCCGTTTGTGTCCGCGCTCCGCGATATCGCAGGCCCCAGTCTGGTACAGGCCGAGGATGTACAAGTGATCGCTGGGGATTGGACGGTTTCCGGTGTGGAGGCCGCCCTTGAAAAGGCGTACGACCAATCCCCTGACCTGGTGTTGGCGGTGGGTTGGGGTGCCTCCACCGTGACGGCTCATAAAGACACGGTCGCTGTGCCGACTGTGGCGCCCTGGATCCTGGATCCGGTCTTGCTAGGGAAGACGGATGCTTGGGGTGAAAATGTGTTTCCTGTGCGGGTTCATGTGGGGATGCGCCGATTCGTGGACAGCTTGAGCGCGGTCACCGGAGCGACCCGAGTCGCGTTGCTGCTCGACCCAATGATCGCCGAGTTGCTGGGGGCCCAAACCGATGTCGAGGGTCTATTCATTGTCACGTTGGGCGACGCGCCTGACACACTGGAGATCCCGCCGGACGTGGACGCGGTGCTGGTGAGTAGCCTCCAACAATACCCCGATGTTTTTCGGACGGGGCTTGCGGCCAGGCTCGCCGAGCTAGGCTTGCCGTCTTTTTCGCTCGATGGTGTCTCGGCGCTCGACGATGGATTCATGATGACCCACAAGGGGTTGGGCGACCCGACCCCCATCGCACGGAGTGCCGCCCTACTCGCGGCGGCGGTCCTCCAGGGGAGTGGCACTGTAGATGCGGTTTGGACCCCTTCTCTGGCTGGGCAACGAGTCATTCAGGCCGAGGTGATGTCCTCCCTCGGCGTGGTGGTCCCCTTCGATGTGCTGCTAGACGCCCAGATCGTTGGCGACGCCAACAGCGACCGTTCATCGGAGGGCCTAGACGAAGTGGTCGCGCTGGCAGTCGTGCAGAGCCCCGACCTTCGGGCCTCCCAGGCGGAAGTAGACGCGGCGCGCAGCGACCTGATTCGCAGCTGGTCAAACTGGATGCCTCAAGTTGGGGTCTCGGCCACCGCAGCGTTCGTGGATGACCGTGTGGCTGATGCCAGCCTGGGTCTGCGCTCTCCTGCCCAGTTTGGGATGGATGCGGGCCTCCACCAACTGCTGTACGACGACATGGCTCGTGCCTCCATTCCGATTCAGCAGCGCCTCCAGGCAGGACGGATTGCCGGGTTCGATGCGCGTGTGCTCGACGTCGTCTACGACGTGTCGGTCACGTACGTGAGTGCGTTGCGAGCGGATGCGATGATTGGCGTTCGCCAGGTCGATCTGGCCTCCCTTCAAGCCAACCTCGAGGCCGCGCGTGTTCGCGTAGCTGTGGGGGACGCCACGGACGCTGAAGAAGCGCGGTGGCAGGCGGAGATTGCCCAAGCCCGCGCCAACCTCGTAGATGCCTATATGTTGCGGCGGACCTCGGAGATGCGCGTCAATCAACTGGTGGGTCGGAAGCCAGGTGTCGGGTTCCGGCCCGACCCCGAGATCGCCGATGATTTGTTGGCCCGATTCCGGGCGAGCGCGGTCGGAGACAGCCTCGATGACCCGCTTCGTATGCGCCGCCTGGCGGACGCGCTTGTCGGGTTGGGCCAGGAGCGTTCTCCAGAGCTCGCACAGATGGATTTGGGTATTAACGCACAAGAGGCCTATCTCGGCGCGACGCGACGGACGTACTTTGTGCCTCAGGTCGGCGCGAACGTGACGGGAACCTGGAACGCGTGGCGGTCCCAGGGCAGTCAGGGCGCGTTGAATCTGTCGGGGCTTGGAGCCGGTGTCGACCTCACGCTGCCACAGATGCCTTCGACGTACGCGACCGCTGGAGTTTCGGCGTCGCTGCCAATCTTCGAGGGCCGTGCGCGCATCGCGGATCAGTCCGAGGCGACCTATGACCTCGCCCGGATGGCGTCCCAACGGCTTCAACTCGAGCAGCGGATCGAACTTCGAATTCGGACAGCAGTTCTGGGGCTCGAGGCGTCCTACCAGCGCGTCAAGATGGCTAAGATCTCGGCGGCCGGTGCTCAACGCAACCTCGAGTGGGCCCAAGACGCATATGCCCGAGGTGTGGCAAACCAAGTGCAGCTGTTGGACGCCCGCGCCGAGAGCCTTCAGGCGGGGTTGGGACTTGCCGACTCGCGGTATGGATTTCTGGCTGCGATCTTAGAAACGAAGCGGGCCACAGCGCTCCTGTCGCACCCGGGTAGTCCGGTGGACGAAGAGACCCTGGAACGAACCCTCACCACACTCTTGTCGGAGGAACCCAAATGAAACGCTTAATTCTGGTCGTCGCTGTTCTCGCTACGTCTTGCAGTACACCCGTTGTATTCGAGCCAGTGATTCGCCCTGTCCGAACAATGGTCCCCTCCGCAATGCAGGGGGAGTTGGAGCGCACCTTCCGAGGTGCCGTGCAGGCCAGCGACGAAGCTGCCCTCAGCTTTAAGGTCGGTGGGCAGGTCATGGCGCTGAACGTCAAGGTGGGCGATGTGGTCACCGCCGATCAACTCTTAGCTGAGATAGACGCGACCGAGCTGCAGCTTAAACTGAGCCAAGCAAACGCGTCGCTGGCCCAAGCGCGCGCCTCGGCGACTGTGGCCCAGACCAATCGCGACCGGATTCAGGCGCTCTATGTGAACAACAACTCGACTGCTGCAGATTTGGATGCGGCCCGCGCGAATGCGGATGCCACGGCCGCTCAAGTGGTGGCGATGGCGCGTCAGCGTGATCTGGCGTCACAGAAGGTGCAAGACGCACAGCTCTTTGCCACCCGAGATGGTTCGGTCTCCCAGACCCTCGTCAATGAAGGTGAGCTGGTTGGTGCTGGGGTTCCAATTGTGGTGGTCACTTCCGGTGACAGATTGGAGGTGTCCTTTGGCGTACCAGGCACGGTGATTGCCCGTGTCGAGCCTGGCATGAAGACCGAGGTGCGGACACAGACGGATGGGGGTGGGGAGTCCATCACTGCCACGGTGACCGAGGTGGGTCTGGTGGCCAGCGGTGCCACGTTTACCGTCACGGCCGTGTTTGACCAGGCCACCACCGAGCTCCGGGCTGGATTGCCCGCGAACATCGATATGACCTTTCCGGCCATGGACAGCCACACGTCGCTTGTTGTGCCACTGACGGCCATGGGCAAAGACGAGGAGGGCTCATTCGTCTGGGTCGCCAAGCCCACAACAGACGACCTGGCAGAGGTGACCCGTGTTGCAGTCGAAACAGGGGCCTGGAGCGCCGACGGCATTGAGGCCCTGAAGGGACTGACCGGACAAGAGCATGTCATTACAGCCGGCGTCAGTCGGGTGTTTGCCGGTCAGATTGTACGGCTGGCGAACGCGGAGCAGCCATGATCTTCACCCGCCTGGCGCTGAGTCGTCTGCGGGTGACCGTGGTCGCCCTGCTGTTTGTTCTCCTGGGCGGCATGTCGTCGTACCAGGCCCTTCCGCGTGCCGAGGACCCCGGGTTCACCATTCGAACGGCGGTGGTCACCACGGCGTTCCCCGGCGCGAGCCCGGATCGTGTCGAGAACCTGGTGACCTCACCCATCGAGGAGATCATCCAGCAGATTCCCGAGGTCGACACGATTCGCAGCTCATCTGCGACGGGATTGTCCATTGTGTACGTCGAGGTGTCGGACAGCGTCACCGACCTGCGCTCGGTATGGGACGAGTTGCGTCGTCGCATTGACGACGTGTCCGACGACCTGCCATCCGAGGCACGAACTCCGGTGGTCAATGACCGGTTCGGGGACGTCTACGGGACACTGGTTGCCGTTATCGCCGAGGGATACACCCCCGCCGAGCGCTACGAGTTCGCGGATGCTCTAAAAGAGCGCCTCCTTCAGACCGACGACGCGGCAAAGGTTGAGATCTATGGTGACCAGCCGCGGCGGGTCTACCTGACCTATGACAATGCCCGTCTCGCTGGGTTGGGCCTGTCGCCCATGTACTTGGCCAAGGTCCTTCAGCAGCAGAACATCGTCTCGCCCGGCGGCACCTTAGAGGTGGGCCGAGATGCGTTGGCGCTGGAGCCTTCCGGCAGCTTCGACTCGATCGAAGAGCTGTCGTCTATGCCGGTTCCGGTTCCGGGTGGCGCGGTGTTGGCGCTGGGAGACCTCGTCACTGTGACCAGTGGCACGGTCGACCCTCCGGCACCCTTGTTTCGATATCGTGGCGAAGATGCCCACCTGGTGGGGGTGTCGCTACGTGAGGGTGGAAACATCCTAAAGCTGGGCGAAGACCTGAAGCGCGCGCTTGAGCACGAGCAGGCCCGGTATCCCCATGGCGTTGAGTTCGAAATCGCCAACTTCCAGCCCGAAGATGTGCAGATCAAGGTCTCGTCCTTCGTTACGAACTTGGTACAGGCGGTCGT
>JAACDH010000706.1 GCA_009936995.1 Rhodobacterales bacterium | reverse complement strand
GCTCATGGTGACGGTCTGGCCGGCCTTGATTCTGAGCGGGTCGTCTGCCGATCCTGTTCCTTCGATGAATCCGGGGCCTCCAACCTGGACATCGGTGATGGTCGGGTTGTGGTTGGGCGTCTCGGCTTCGGAAATCGGAATGCGTTTGTAGGCGATTTCGATGTCGGCGGAGTCGGGTTCACTGCCATCCTCGAACCCTGGTGTGGCGGTGAGATTGATGATGGCGTTGACCCCTTCCTGACGCTGGGCGTCCGTCAACCCGCCGAGCGCGTCGAGCGGCACCTGCCATGCTGGGGCTAGGAATGGCTCGAACCCGATGAAGCCCGCTTCTTCCAGTGCTTCCAGTGCTGCCGCGAGCTCAGTGGGATCGGTGGTCCTGGGATCCAAGCCTTCGAGGTCCGCGAGGGCCGATTCATCGAAGGTGCATCCGAAGCCGATGTCGCCTTGAGGAATACACCCGAACCAGAGCACACCCTCGAGGCTCTGACCAGTGGGTACGTAGACCAGGCTCTCGAAGGTCACGCGATCGCCGGGCTGGGGTTCGGCTGGGATGCTGCGTACCGCCAGGATGCGGAGCCGGTTGAGCTGCCACTCCTGGGCCATTGTGTTGGCGCCGCAGCCGGTGAGGAGCAGAGCGGAGACGAAGCAGAGGCGTGCCGGATTGGTCATGGAGGCTCCCATCAGAAGGTCACGTCGACTTGGAAGCCGAGAGAGGGCACGAATGGGAGGCCCGAGACATAGCGACTCTCGGTGCCGTCGTAGTTGTACTCGACCTGCTCGGGGTTTTCGCCCTTCACCACATTGAGGAAGTCCGCGTAGACTTCCAGCTGCCAGCTCTTGAATGTGAACAGCTTGTCGAGGCGCAGGTCGAGGGCCATGTATGGAGGAAGTCGCTCGGAGTTCCGGTCGGCGTCTGGGAAGAGTATGTATTCACGGCCGTCGATGTCGTAGACGCCGCCAGCAAGGGGCGTGTAGGGGTTGCCGGTGACGTATTGGAAGCGACCTGAGAATCCGATGTCGAGGGGAAGAGTGTAGCCCCCGACAGCGGTGAGAATGTGTGTCTGGTCGAACTCGTAGGCGTACCACTCGTTGCCCTCGTCGACCGAGCGGGTGGGGTAGTCGTTCCGTTTTGAGCTCGACAGGGTGTAGCTGACCCAGCCGAACCACCGGTTGACCAGCGCGCGCCGCACCAGGATCTCCATGCCCATGATGTCCCCTACGCCCTCGTTCACGTAGAAGGGGTCGGCATCCGGATCCTGGAAGTCGGGATTGGTGACAATCAGTCGGTCGAGGCGCTTGACGAAGCCGGTGAGGTCGATCGAACCCGTCTGACCCACCTGTTGCTCGATGCCCACCTCGCTCGACCAGCTCCGCTCCAGGTTGACGGTGAGGTTGTCCTCGTCGAGACCGAATTCGGGTCCCTGGGGAGGCTGTTGGTATCGGCCAGTGCCACCCTTGAGGGCTGTGGAAGGCAAGAACTGCCAGCGAACCGCGAGGCGTGGGTCGGGGCCCAGCAGGGGGCGACTGCCTGTGAGGCGGAACACGTTGAGACGGATACCGGGATTGATGAGCAGGCGGTCGGAGCCCTCGAATGGACGCCAGCGGAGGTCCACAAAGGGGTCTGGCGTCATGTACCAGCCATCGATGAGGTCGCCGAAGTCTTCGCGCTCGTCGGTGGGGTCGAGAGAGCCGTTGGTCGGCGCGAATGGAATTTGAAACTGGGTCGCGTAGTGGATGACGTTGGCGTCGAAGCCTGTGATGACAGTGGTGGTCGGGGTGGCGTCCCACTTGAGCTCTGCACGGGTTGCGAATACCCAGAGCTCGTTGCTGAACTCGAAGCTGGAACCCAGTCCGACGCCGATATCGTCGACGCCGACCGCAGGCTGAATCATCAGCTCGAGCCCATCTTTGAACTCATGTTCGAGCCGGAGTATGACGCGGTGGGTGGAGTAGGTGGCGTTGAGATCACCCTGCGTGTCGGGGTCCTCGCCCTGCGCGAAGTCGTCGGGGGTCTGGATGAACAGAAGATCCTGGAAGCCGAACACGAAGCCGGTCAGCCGGGTCTGCCCCTTGCTGAGCGTGGCGAATTTGG
>JAACDH010000705.1 GCA_009936995.1 Rhodobacterales bacterium | reverse complement strand
CGCAGGTGGTGAGCAGGGTGGCCGTTCGGACGTTGGTCACCAGGCCCATATCGTGGTTGAAGGTGAACATGGGGTCTACGGTCATCTCGCTGGGCGACACCGAGGAGCTGAGCCGCGTGAGCACCGAGTAGCGGTCGAGCATGGCTGCGGCCTCTACCCGCGGAGCGACCACGAACACCTCGACGTCCTCGGCTGCGGCCACGGCGTTGAAGGGCATCGCTCGCAGTTGGCTCTCGTAGCAGCTGGGGCAGTTGTAGACCGACACGGGATCGATGCCAGGGATGGGGGCGATGTGGGTGTCGAGGACTTCGAGGAGGGCGTCGTCTGCTGGGAGACCGCGCGTGGCCACGGCGACCAAGAAGCCGTAGGCGGTGTTGGCGGTGGCCAGCTCTTGGGTGTCCCAGTCAGCCCAGACGAGGGAGTCGCTCAAGCCCGCCGGACTGCCGGCGAAGTCGGTGGCGAAGGCCTGTCCACCCGCCTCGTCCGCCGCCATGGAGATGACGTCGTCGTAGTTGGTTCCGCCGTCCCAGAAGTTGATGGCGATGGGGTTGGGCTGTACGTGAAGGTAGCTGGTGGGGACGGCGCGCTCGTCGCCCAGGACGTACACCCGCAGCCGCATGTCGGGCTGGGCCGCCACCGCCGTCAGCTGAATGGGGATAGATGGCGTGGTGCCGGGGTAGGTCATCACGAGCGGGGAGAGGTCGCCGGTGTCGCGGTCCTTCGAGAGCTTTAGGGCGACGAAGTGCTGGCCCGACGCCACATAGGGCGCCAGCAGGGGGTCGAGTCCTACGGGGATGTCGTAGCCGTTGTCGTTGAGCCAGGTGATCAGCTCGCCGCTGTCGGTGGCGGTAAGGACCGAGGTGGCGTAGGGCCCGACGATGCTCTGGGAGACCACGCTGACGCCAGGAACCGTTGAGCCGCCAGAGCTGCCAGTACCGGTGCCAGTGGTGCTAGTGGTGCTCCAGTCGCTGGCCCCGGATGCGTAGGCGGTGAATGCGCAGTCACCTGTGTACGTGTTCTGGACGTAGTGGTTGGTCTGAGTGGCGCCCGTCAACAGTCCAAACAGCGCGTCGGTGCCGACGCTTAGCTCTGGCAGGCCCGCGACCGGCACAATCCAGGCGAACTCGTCGGCGGACCCCTCGTAGGCGATCTTGATGTGGGTGGTGATTTCACCGTTCTCCTCGTCGATCGCGAACAAGATCTCTTCAGATTTTTGGTCAACCCCATCGTCACGGTCGCAGAAGAAACCTCCACAGGCGTTGGCAGCAGTGGGAACGGTTAGGGCGAGTAGGAACAGGCTGTTGCGAATCATGGAGGACTCCCTGAGGGTGCATGATGTCCCTCCTATGCACAGTATGCCTTTAAACCACCGACCTATCCATTCGATACTGCACAAACCATCCGGCAAATTTGGAGATGTATGTGCAGAAATGACACACAATGCCTGTGGCGTGGTGCGTTCCCCGTCGTGAACTACTTGCCCAGGAACATCCAGAGCGCGTTGAGCGCGCCGGTATCCTCGTCCCACAACCAGGCATAGCCTGCGAACAAAACGAAATGGATCAGGCTGTGTCCGATGACCTGTGGCATTGGGATGGGCAGCTTCTTCATCAAGCCGTGGGTCTTCGACAGGGACCGTTGAAGGCTCTTCCGCATGATGATCAGGAGGCCGCTCAGAGAACCGACCACAACGCCGATGGCAGCCAGCACCCGTAGCATAGGGGGAATGTCGGGTTGGGACAGCACCCAGCTCTCGAGTACCTCCTGTAATAGGCCGATTCCCAGGATGGTCTCGGACAGAATGAGGTTCCGTCTGCTCAAGCCGAACCACCGTTCGTGAATGGGCTTCTTCTTTTTTGGCCGCTTTGCCTTGGACATAGGCGTGTTCGTATGGGCTTGTGCGGTACACTGCCACCCCCAAGGAGGCGCAGATGGCCGACGCATACAGCGCGCGCATGGACGAAGCCATGGTTCTGACCATGACTTCGTTCCGAGGAACCTTTCGGAAAGGCAGCACCATTCCCTATCTGACGCACCTATTGGCGGTCGCGGCCCTGGTGGGCGAGGGCGGTGGCGACGAGGACCAAATCATCGCCGCCTTGCTCCATGACTGGCTCGAAGACATCCCCGGTGCTCAGGCCTCCGAGCTCGAAGACAAGTTCGGGGTACGGGTGCGCCGGATGGTCGAAGCCCTCTCCGACACTGTGGTTCAGCCCAAACCTCCTTGGCGAGCGCGCAAAGAGGCGTACATTACCCATCTGTACAATGCGCCTGCGGACGTGAAGCTCATCTGTGTGGCCGACAAACTACATAACTGCCGCAGCACGGTCATCGATCTCCGGCAGAGTGGCGTTCAGATTTTTGAGCGCTTCAATGCCAAGCAGAGCGGTACGCTCTGGTACTACCAGGCGCTGATCCCGGCGCTGGCCCACAACTGGGACCACTGGATGCTCGATCTGCTGCGATTGGAAGTGAACGAGTTGGTTCGTCTGGGGCGTTAGGGTGGCCTGGGATTGCAGACGGGTTGCTGACCAGTGGCTGACGGGTGATCAGTCCATTCTCGCCGGAGTCGTCATGATCTCGACCGCTTCTGCAGCCTCTCCCATCGGTAATGCACGTCTCGACCGACGACTCGTACAGATGGTGACCCATTCCGCGTTTCGGACCCTGCCGACGACGAGCCGCCTCTCTCCGACGCGGCACCTGTCACTGGGTCGGGAGAAACTCAAGTGAATCTTATCCTCTGTATGGCCCGCTTGGCGATGTTTTTAGCAGCCTCTTTTCGGGTTGTGCGGTACAGTCTGGATCGAGGGAGAACCATGGTAACGCGGTGCAAAATCGGACTACTCACGGCTGTTTTGTTCGCTGCTGGCCCGGCGAACGCCCACGGACTGTGGGGGCATGTTCACGTCACCGGTTGGGCCGCCGAGAACATGCCCGACGACGAGCTTCGCGCCTTCCTCCTCGAACCAGAGGTGTTCAACGCCCTGTTGTTTGGCGCCGTGTTCACCGACTCGGGCTACGCGGTACCTGGCGACGCCTCCCGTGCCTTCTCGGAGCACGCCCATTGGGAGCCCTTTATCGCAGACTACGTCGAGTGGATGCGCGTGAACGACCCACCGCCGTGGACCACGCTGGAATCCAAGAAGCGGGTGGCGTTCTTGATGGGCTGTGGGTCCCATGGCCTGCAGGACTCCATCTTTGATTCGCTGTTCCTGTACCAAATTATCGAGAATGATGGCGTTGGGCAGGACGAGGCCGACCCCGCCAGCGACGGGTTCCTGTCTCTAGACGGCCACCTTCGATTTTTCCCCGAGCGCGACATTCCTATGGACGTGTTGCTGGAGCTGTATGCCGATGTAGATCCCAACATCACCGAGGACGTCATTTTGGACGCCGTCGAACTGGTGACCACGTTCTACATCAATGGCGACATAGGGCCCACTGTGGCGGCGTCCTTTGGCGAGTCCTACGAGGCCGAGATCCCCTGGACGCGGGTGCACTACATGGACCCCGAGGTGCCGGGCAGCCTGCGCGCCGAGATCTTCCCCACCATGCGGTATCAGCAGGCCCTTTGGAAGCGGCTTCACGGCGAGCTCGATCCCAACGACGTCACGGTGTTCGCTTTTCCAGAGGCTCAACGTCGATTGCTCTCGGCCGACCACACGTCCACCAGCAGCTGGGCCAGTCTGATATTTGGCGCCGGCGTGGCCTATCAGCCCAGCATGGTGACTTGGACCGGGCCCGATGATGTGGCGGTGCCGTTTACCCAGGGAAATACCCGCTGGGGCGCCGATCACACGCGGCTGATCCGGTTGATGCCCAACGAGCCCCTCCTCCCCGGTGGCGAGTACACCATCGGGATGCCGGCGGGGGTGACGCTGATCGATGGGCAGCGCACCACGCAGGACTTCACGCTGGACTTTCAGGTGGCTTGTGACGCCGACACGGCCGACCTGTGTCCAGATCTGGGGCCGCCGCCCGTCGCGTCTATCGATGGTGTGGTCGAGGAATCGGACCCCGTCCAAGACGAGGCCACCAGCGGCTGCGGCTGTGCAACCGGAGGCGCTAATTTCGGGGTGTTTGGCTGGGCGCTGTTGCTGCTACACCTGTGCAGGCTTCAGCCCCGTTCGCTACATCGAGCTGTGGGCGCCGTGATGCGGGCCTCGGCGGAACAGCAAGACCGGTAACCAGACGAGCCACATTCCGGCCGGAATGGAACCGCTTGCGCAGCCGCAACCTCCCGTCTTGGTCGCACCGCTGGAGATGCCGGTGTCCGGCACCGGATCGTTGTCGGTGGGATCGGTGTCTTCGACGCTCGGAAGGTCGTCACCGTCGCAGTCCTGGTCGATGCCGTCGTCCTCGATCTCTACCGCACCTGGATACACATCCGGGTCGGTGTCGTCGCAGTCGTCGCCATTGTCCGCGTGGCCGGTGAGCACATCACAGGACTCGACCACAGTCGCTGGGTCGCCGAATCCGTCGCCATCGGCATCGACATACCAAGCAGCCGGGGCGATGCAGCCTCCGCGGTAGGTGTAGGCCGTTCCGGTGTAGGCGTCTGTTCCGAAGGCCCCGATGACCACGTCGTTGAAGCCATCGCCGTTTACGTCTCCCGCGCCGGCGACCGAGAAACCATAGATATCGTCGTTGTTGGCGTTGACATCGGAGACCTTGGTCTCGCTCATGACGTCGATTCCGGTGGCTGACCCGAGATAGATGTAGGCCGAGCCGGCGTCCGGGGAGCTCGCGGTGTCGTCGCCCATGGCCCCGATAATCACGTCGGAGAAGCCGTCCCCATCGAGGTCGGAGCCCGCAACGGAGCCGCCGAAGAAGTCGTCCTGGGCTCCGTCCGACGGCACCAGCTTGATCTCCGAAGCCGCGTCGACGCCGGTGGCAGTCCCGAAAAAGATGTAGGCAGATCCCGACGCAGAAGCTACTTGATAGCTTGAGAATGCTCCGACAATAATGTCGTCATAGCCGTCGGCGTTCACGTCTCCAGCGCTGGAGAGCGTGTAGCCGAAGAAGTCGTTGTACGACCGGTCCGACGACGAGATTCGCGACTCGGTGGTCAGATCCGGGCCGCTGCTGCTCCCGTGGTAGAGGTAGACTGAGCCCAGGTCTCCGAAGGAGCCGACGATGATGTCGTCGTAGCCGTCCCCGTCGACGTCACCGGCACCGGCGACGGAGTAGCCGAACATCCCGAGCGCTTGGGGCGTCGATGCGCTGATCTTGGCCTCGGTGTTGGGGTCGATGCCACTGGCGCTGCCGAGGTAGACGTAGGCTGAGCCGCTGAGCGGCTCGACATCTCCGTCCTGGAAAGCGCCAACGATCACGTCGTCGAAGCCATCGCCATTCACGTCGCCGGTGGCCGACACGGCGCAACCGAAGAGGTCGGCGGCCGCACCATCGGTGGCGAGGATCTTGAGCTCCGAGCCTACGTCGATACCTCCGCTGCTCCCCAGGTAGATGTAGGCCGCACCGGCGTCGACATCGGTGGCGTCGTCCTTCTGTGCCCCGATGATTACATCGTCATAGCCGTCGTTGTTGACGTCGCCGGCGCCCGAGACCACGACGCCGAAGAACTGTTCCGGCCCGCCATCGGAGGCGGTGATCTTGAGCTCGGTTCCGGTGTCGATGCCATTGGCGCTTCCCAGATAGACATAGGCGGCGCCAGCCTGGACACCGAGGGCGTCATCGCCCTGGGCGGAGACGATGATGTCTGCGTAGCCGTCCCCGTTGACATCTCCAGCGCCGGACACCTGATGGGCGAACCAGGCACCGGCAAACCCATCCGACGCACGGATCTCCGCGTCTAGGAGCACCTGAACCTGGAATGCGACGTGGGGATCTTGCAGAACGACGGCATCGGTGGCGGGGCCGGCGCAAGAGAACAGCAGTGCAACCGGAGCAAGGCGGTAGATCATCTGTGGTCCCGGGAAGAGGTACCGAAACCTAACATCGAGTATCTTTGGGCCTCCATCCATGACCGGCGTACACGCCAGAATACCGAAGCGTCGCTTGCTGCTGTGCGTAAGCGCATTTTTTTGGGTAAAACTATTTTTCCGGCCTACAGGTGGTCTTGTTCGCTCCCCGCCGCACCTGGTGGCAGGGTATCTCGACGCGTCATTTTCCGCGGAAACCGGCACGGTGCGACTGGGGGCTTTGCGCACATCGGGTCTAGACCTCAGACCCTACACTCCTGGCGACCTGACGTTTTAGCCTGCTCCATAGGGTCCGGGCGCACGAGGAGTAGGGAGACTGGCGGACCATTGGAGGGGACGGGTAGCGTTCGGGTATCGTCGCCCCACGGCGGATCCGTTTGGCGGCCCCCCGGTGCCCACATCCCAAGGTTGATTTCGAAGGTTTACCTGTGTTCTAATAAAACATTGGAGATAAGTATGAATCTGCGAGCGATGACCTTAGCGGCCGCAGTAAGCCTTCTGGCCTGTGGGCAACCAACCGCCCCAAGTCTCGAAGGGGCCTCAACCGACGTCGAAGAACCGACCGTCCCCGGGACGTCCGAGGCGGCGACCGGTCGAGTGTCCATCCAGCTCCATGATGCACCCGCGGACGATGTAGACGCCGTCTGGCTGTCGGTCGTCGAGGTGACCGCGAGCCACGACCAGGACGGCTGGGTGCTTGTCAGTGATCAGCCCACGACCTTCAACTTGCTCGATTTGCAGGGAGGTGTTGTCCAGGGACTCGGCTTGGTAGACCTGCCGGTGGGCACCTACAATCAAGTGCGTCTGCTGCTCTCCGAAGCCTGGGTAGAAGTCGACGGGCAGGAGTACGACCTGGACGTGCCCTCGGGGATGCAGTCTGGGGTCAAGGTGAACGCGAACTTCGAGGTCCTCGAATGCGGTGAGGTCGTGGTCGATCTCGACTGGGACGCGGGCGCGCACCTGACGCTCAATCCACAGGGATACAAGCTACGTCCAACAATCAACGCAGACATTCAATACGACGACACCGGGTGCGACGATGAGGTCGAGCTGCCTGGTAACTGCGGAATAGCCACGCCTTGGTCCGAGATCGCAGGCAGTCTGGAGCTGATCCCAGAGCTGTT
>JAACDH010000144.1 GCA_009936995.1 Rhodobacterales bacterium | reverse complement strand
GGTGACCCCGAGTCTGCCCTGGACTCCGCAGATTACGCCCAGGCCATGGCGGTGGACCCCTGGCACAAAGGTGTCTCCAACAGCGTGGCTGCTCGGGCCTTTGCGGCCCTCGGCAACCTCGAACAAGCGAAGAAAAAGCAGGCCGAAGCTGCCGAACAACTTCGAAAGTGTGGCGCCTATCGCGACGAAGCGCTGGCCCGACAACACCTGGGCGACCTCCTTCGCACCAGCGGCTCGCCAGAAGATGCCCAAGAGCTGTACGATCACGCCCTAGAGATTCATGAGGCGCAAGGTGATCGACCGCTTTTGGCGCTACTGCAGCACCGGCTCGGCACGTTGAACCTCGATCTGAACAACCTCGACCGCGCCCGCACCCACTTCGCAGACGCCACCCAGTGTTTCGCAGAGATCGGAGACGCACGTTCGGAGGCCATTGTGCGTGGAAACCTGGCTAGACTCGAGCAGCTGAGTAACAAACCCCGAGAGGCGCTGACGGCATTCCGCCGCGCCCATCACAGCCTAGGTGAGCTCGGTGACCGGCGATTCCACGCCATCCATCTGGCCAATGAAGGCTTGCTACTTCACGAGATCGAACGCATCCCAGATGCCCGAAAGGCACTTGGAGAGGCCCTCACCGAGATTCAAGAGGTGGGCGACCAGCGCTTCATTCGACTCATCGCCCTAAGACTGGGGGCGCTCGAGTCCGACCAGGGCAATCTCCAAGCCGCACGCGATGCATTCACCATCGCCGAGGCGGTTAATGCGCCCCTGGATAGTGTAGGAGAAGCAGCCGAGAGGGTATATCGGGCACACCTTCTGCTCGCCGAGAACCGCGGAAACGCAAAGCAGCACAACGCCGCACGGCGCGAAGCCACTCGTTTGTGGCACGAGGTGAGCGGAACGAGCCAAGTGCCTGGCATCGCCGCTCGTTCAGCAGATGTGCGTCTCGCCACCCGCCTACTCGCCCGAGCCCTTCGAAGGGCCGCAGGCTGAACGAGGGCGGGCTATACCTACCGTCGTGCAGCTTGCCATCATCGGTGACATACACGCTCTATGGAGCCCCCTCGACACGGCGTATTTCAATGCGTCCGACGTCCATGGAGTGCTCTGCGTCGGAGACCTGCCTGGACGAAACCATCGCCAACTCCCCACTGTAGCCAAGGCCTTATCGGGCCTGACCAAGCCCACCCTAGTCCTGCCTGGAAATCACGACGGACCCGGGCCCCTCGATGTCCTCGCCGAAGGCCTCTTCGGTCGTTCTCCCGCATTTCGAGCCGCCAAGATCAACCGCCGTCTCGACCGCCTCACCGCCGATCTCTCGCCAGCCCAGCTCACGGGTTACCGACGACACACTTGGTCCACAGCCGACCACACCGTCGACGTGATCGCTGGCCGCCCCTTGGCTATGGACGGTCGCTTCCTATCATTTCGACATGTGCTCGAGTCGCGCCACGGGGTTCGTACCCTCGATGAATCCACCGACCGGCTGTGCGCTCTGGTCGATACCTGTGCCCATCCTATTGTCTTCCTCGCCCACAACGGTCCGGCCGGATTCGGCGCCAACGCTCACGACCCATGGGGGCTGTCGTTCTTCGGCCGCGACAATGGTGACACGGACCTCCAACGGGCCATCGGCTACGCCATTCAGACGAAACATGACGTTCAAGCAGTGGTCGCCGGCCATATGCACCACAACAGCCGACGTCCTCGGAGCTGGCAGCGACGGGTAGGCAACACGCTCTACGTCAACGCCGCTCGAGTTCCACGGATCCAGACGCTCGGTGGCACTGAACAGCGCCACTATGTTCGCCTGACCCTCGGAGACGGCGCCGCCACTGCAGAGGCCGGGTGCGCTCAGCGAAGTTAACGGCCGGGAGCCTTCGTCGATTTGATCTAGGGCTGTGGGCGGCTCACCGGCAGAATCACATCCTGCAAGGTAGCCGCGCCCTCGCCCAGCAGATCCGCCCACTCAACCGTCTCTCCGATGAGAATCGCGGCGTTCGCTGGACGAAGGCTGACGGGCTCATGAGTCAACCAACTGGCGGCGTTAGACCAGCCTGGATTGTGCCCCAGCATGAGCACGCAGGTGACTTTGGGATCGATTCGCTTGGCCAGTGCAGAGATTTCGCGACGACCACCGCCGTACAATGCGCTGATGATCTGGGCAGGCGCTCCTCGAAGTTCCGACTCCATGGACCACCACGTCTCGCAGGTACGAGACGCATCGCTCACGAAAACGGCTCCAGGAACCAGGTTTCGCTGAGCTAACTGGCGGCCTGTGTCGAGGGCCTCTTGGCAGCCCCAGGGCGTGAGCGTTCGCTCGTGATCGGAAGACGCCAACGAGCCGGAGACCGCAGTTCCATGCCGCATCAGGATGAGTATGCGCCTGATTTTCATACCAGACCTCCTCTAAAATCACCGGCGTTACGAACCAAAAGCGCAGTGGGAAGCTCTTTGAGTAGGCTGTGCAGCCGTTCGGCGTACTCCAGCTCTTTTCCGACCTCGGGAATGTACAGCCCCAACAGCACAAACTGCGCCTGTCGACTATGCTCGACGATGATGTCGCGGGTTTCCTCGTTTTCGCCACGAATGACAATATCAACGACCACCTCGATTCGAATATCGGGCAGCATTCGGTTGAATTCGGAGCGACGCTGTGCCGCTTGTTCTTCGTTCTCTACGACGCTCTTCAGTACGATTCGGCTGTTCCGCCATCCCCGTGACGTGGTCATCAAGTACGCCAGTAGCAGCATAAGGTCGCCATTATTCTCGCGTCCAGCCCACCACACTAGGACGGTACGGCGCTCACCTGGAAGCCGGTGGGCTTCGACGCCAGGACGGTGAAGAAGCGTGCACTTGTGCATCTTGTCCATGCGCCGGGCCAACACCAAACGCCGCGCGAGTTCTTCGGGGCCTTGACCATCTTTGGGGTGGTAGCCGACACAAACCGTGTTGCTCTGCAAGCCCGCGATACCATTGGCCTGAGCTACCGTGACGGCGCCGTGGTCTATATCGCTGACGATATTCACTTCCGAGAACACGTCCCAGATGCCGGCGTCGCGCAACAACTCGGCGTCTTGTTTGGCCTGCTCCTCGGCCTGAACGTGCAAGTCCTCGTCGCCCACCATAAGGCGAATGAGGGTTACGATTCCTCGATGTTGCCCTAGATCGTCGGCCAGTCGAACCACGGGAAGTGTCCGTTTAAGATCGGTGGTGAAGACGATGATATGCGGACGCCAATTCCTGGCGTCCAATCTGGCATTCCGGAGCTTCATTAACGCCGCTCTAGCCCCCGTGAGTAGCAGCCCATTCCGAGCATCGCCCCAAGTCGCCTCGAGAGACCGGCGAGAGAGCACCAAAAAGATGACCGTCTCGATGCCAACCGCGAGGGCCGAAACCGCCGGATTAATGGCCGCCATCGCGATGAAACATCCGACTGCTCCGAACAGAGACACCCACCAGGGAACCCGTATGCGTGGTCGAAAGCTCGGATCACCGATGACCGACTCGAGCAGCGCCACTACGTTCAGAGCACCGTAAGTGGTGAGGAAGAACATGGTGACGACCGTGGCCACCGCGTCGAGAGAGCCCAGTCCAACTGCGGCCAACGCCAACGCTGCCGAGAAATAGAGGCCCAGTACTGGCTCGCCGGTTTCTTCATCGACCTCAGCGAAAGGTTGGGGGGCGAGTCGATCGGTGGCCAGCGCCTGCAGTGTCCGTGGCGCCGACAAGATGGCGCCAAAAGCACTCGAGAGCACCGCACCCCACATGCCCGGCATCACCAACCAGAACCCACCTGCTGCGATAGTGGTCCACACCAACGGATCGTTGAGTAGCGCTTCGCGGCTGGCGCCATTGACCAAAACGAAGGGTAGCGCAATGTAAACGACCGCTCCGACTGCGACCGCTAGCAGACCGCCCTTAGGAATGGCTGTGCTGGGATCTTCGAGATCTCCCGACATGGACAG
>JAACDH010000143.1 GCA_009936995.1 Rhodobacterales bacterium | reverse complement strand
GGGATGCCGGAATCGGCGCGGATCGTCACCTGACCTCCAGTCGATAAGGGTTAGATCTGGACTGCTTTCGAGCCATGCAACAAAGCCTCGATTCGTGCCGGCCTACTTGTGAATCACCAGGAAGCTGCCCAAATCGATGCTTGCATTGGCGGAGTAAGGTGCACCGTTCCGGTCGCCAGCGTAGGTGAAGGTGTTCAGCTGGCCCAGGTTGACTTGGTTGGTGACGTCGATGTAGATGGGCACCACCTCTTTGCCAGGACACCAGTTACTACGCGCGTAAAACCAGGTGCCGTACTGGTTGGGCACAGTGCCAATGTCAACTTGGTTCTGGCAGTAGTCCCCGGTGATGGTGGTGTCGTCGAGCCAGGGGAAGTCCACCAGATTTTCGGTGCCGTTCACGCCAAAGTGGTGCTGGGTATTGCAGAACTCGGCGCAGTTGCCCGGGGTCTCTTGGCCGTGGCCGGTGATGATGACCGCAAGCTCCACCTTGGTGGCGTCGGAGGGGATTTCGATGGACAGGGGCTCGTACTTGTCGTTGTAGGTGGCGTTGAAGGTGCCGCCTTCGAACAGACTGTAGGACGCGCTGGGGACGTCGGCCTTGTCTTCGTTGTGAAAGCGCAGGTCGATGGCGATCTCCCAGGGGTCGATGCTGTAGTACGACAGCTTGACCGTGCCGCCGCGCTGGAACCAGGGCAGGGCGAAGTCCGCGTCGGTGACCCAGTGGCCCTCTCGGTGATAGGTGGTGATCCACCTGGAGAGTTCGGTGTTGCAGCTGCAGGAGCAATCGCCGTAGCCCAGGCCGTCTTGGTCGCAGGTGCGGGCGCCATCGTAGGGTTCGGACATCACGTCGGCGCAGCCACAGGTGGCCACGTCACCGATAATCTCGATGACCTCTTCGATCTCGGCCGCGTAGCCGACGCAGGTGATGACGCCGGTACCACTTGGACAATCGACGACATCCCGGCAGGGTTCGGTTCCGAGGACGCCATCTTCATCGCAGGTGCCCATGACCTCGGGAGCGGGCGTGACGCCGTTAACCTGCGGCTGGCAAGCCCTGTTCTCGTAGGGGTTGGCGCCGTCGAGGTCTTGGTCGCACACGTAGAGGGTGGTGATGCGGTCCCAAGCGGGGCAGGTGCCGAACTCGCCGTCGCCGTCGCAGGTCATCAGCATGTCGACGTCGAGGGCGTTGAAGCCGGCCATGGTGGCGGCGTCGGGGAGGTCGACGTCGACCCAGCCGCGCACACCGGACCACCCGCCATCGCTGACCACTTCGCCCGTGAATGTAGGCACCACCAGGACGTCTTGTTGGGCGTCGAGCAGATCTTGGCGGTCGCTGGCGAAGTTGTATGAAATGGGCTCGTTGGCGGCTTGAGACAAGTTGGGTTCGAACCAGCCCATGGCATTGTCGTAGCGCTCTCCGTCGGCGAAGCTGCCTACGTCGCGGAGGACCTGGAACCGGTCGATGCCGAAGCCGTACCCGGGCGAGGTGAGGTATTGGCCCACCCAAGTGTCGGTCATCTTGCTGATTTGCTTGTCCACGTAGTGGATGCGGCTGCGCCAATCGTCTTGGACCGCTTCGTCCTGTTTGGTGATCGCGTCTTCCATGCTGTCTTCGATCAGATCGAGGTCGGCGTCCATCTCGGCCTTGTTGTCGGCGCTGCTGACGAAGAAGACGTGCACGTTGGCCGGCAGTTTATTTAGGAAGGTTTTGGTGTCTCGCTCCCACAGCGGGGTGGGCCAGCCCTCGGCTTGTCGGGGCACGCTGGGGATGAACAGGTAGCTGTCGCAGCCCGACCAGTTCTCGGAGAGGGTCCAGTCACCGGCGCGTGTAGAGACGGTAAAATCGGCCACGACGGTGCGGAGCGCTGGCGCCGTGGAGCCGTCGTCTTGCCAGGCCCGCTCGGTGAGCGCCGCGATCTCACAGGCCGTCGGTGACGTCGTCGTGGACGACGAGGAGGTGTCTGCGACCGCGTCGTCCTTTTTCCCGCAACCGGCGAGGAGAAGGGTGGACAGGAGGAGAAGTGTAGGGGTCTGGTGCATGGTCAAACCTTGATGAACACGTGAGGGTAGTTAGTCTATCTCAAGAGGGTCATGTTTGGCTGTCAGCGGTTTGTCCGCACGGTTGACCACGGACAGACCGGTGCGCCGAGAGGCAAGGTTTTTGCCAATCTTCACAGAATTGGAGTGGGTCCTTTCGCTCTGGGTCAGGGTCGGGTAAAGTGCCTCGGCGAAAGTCGACTGAGTCTGTGGTATTCTAGATATATGGGTCGGCGAAGAGATTCTGGGAGGACACAATGAGCAATAGTCAATGGTTTGTCGGGGTTTTGGCCCTGGCACTCATCGGTTGCGGTGGTAGCGCCTCCAACCAAGACGATGACCCCGTCGATCTGGTCTTCCCCGACGCCGATGGCGATGGGATCATGGATAACCACGAGGTTGAATTCTCCGATTTCGCCGCGGTCGAACCGGGTGGCGCCACCGGCTCCAGCACCGACGCCCCCGGTTTGGAAGAGCCCGCCTACCTCACCGCCGACGAAGACGGCGACGGCACGCCCAACTACGAAGACACCGACTCCGACGGCGACGGCATCGAGGACAGCATCGAGTCTGGCGACGACGACCTGTTCACCCTGCCGGCCGACGCCGATCTGGACGGAAAGCCCAACTTCCTCGATCTGGACAGCGACAACAACTGCATCGACGATAAAGCGGAAGGGAACTCCGACCTAGACGGCGATGGCCTGGGCGACTTCACCGACCTCGACAACGACGGCGACAACATCAACGACAGCATCGAGATCGGCGACAGCTGCGAGACGCCCGACTCCGACGGCGACGGTATCCCCGACTTCGAGGACCAAGACTCCGACGGCGACGGCATCGCCGACCAATACGAGGCCGGCAACAGCGCGTTCTCCGAAGAAGTGGCCGACACCGACGGCGACGGTACGCCGGACTACCTCGACGACGACAGCGACGGCGACGGCGTGTCCGATGCCGACGAGTCGGGCGGTGGTCCGCTCTTCCAGCCGCCCCGCGACACCGATGGCGACGGCATCTACGACTTCGCCGACAGCGACAGCGACGGCGACGGCCTCACCGACGCCGACGAAGCCAACATCTACGGCACCGATCCCTACAACAACGACAGCGATGGCGACGGCTTCACCGACGGCGCCGAGGTCATCGTGGGCGCCGACCCCACCGACCCCGATTCCGTCATTGATGGCGTGTACGTGGTGGTGCCCGAGCGCCAAGACGTCGACGAGCTGTTCCAGTTCACCTTGAACGTCGAGATGGGCGACATCGCCTTCCTGCTCGACACTACGGGCTCCATGCAAGGGACGCTCAACGCCATGACCGGCGAGTTCAGCACGATCACCACCTCGCTGTCTTCGGCCATCCCCGACGCCAACTACGGCGTAGCCACCTACGACGACTACGCCTGCTGCGGATTCGGTTCGGCACCTTCTGGCGACAAGCCCTTCATCCTGCGCCACCCGATTAGCGACGACGTAGGCAGCGTGCAGAGCAATCTGGCGTCCATTCCGTTGCATTACGGTGTCGACGGCCCAGAGTCCGGTGGAGAAGGCCTCTACCAGATCTTGTCGGGCGCAGGTTACGACGAGAACTGCAACGGCGCCTACGACTCACAACACGACGTACTTCCCTTTTTGTCGGGCGCAATCGATCCGTTTGGCGGCGTCGCAGGCCAAGGCTACATGCCTGGAGTCACGGGTTCGGGGCTGGCCGGCGGCATCGGCTTCCGCGACTTCGCGCTGCCCATCGTGGTGTACGCAACCGACAACGTGCTTCGGGTGTCGCCCACCTACCCCACGCCGGGCGGCTGTCCGGCGGATGCTACCGATGCGATGATCGCGTCCGCGGCGGCGGCGGTTGGCGCCAAGTTGATTGGCGTTTGTGTGAGCGGCTGTGGGGCAATCTCTCAGATGAACGGAATTGCCGCGGCCACCGGTAGCTACTACGACGCCAACGGCGATGGCATCGTAGACGACCCACTCGTCTTTAACTGGAGCGGCTCCAACGGCGCCTTCCGAAACACCATCGTCGACGCCATCACCGACCTCGTGGGCTCGGTCCAGTTCAGCGAGATCACCCTCGAGATCGAGGGCGACGACCAGGGCTTTGTGGTCGGCATCGACCCGGCTGTCTACTACCCAACCGGGGCCATCAGCGGCGACGTCATCGACTTCACCCTCGAGTTCCGGGGCACCGACGCAGCCAGCACCACCGATGAGCTGTTCACGCTCACGCTCAACGTCATCGGCGACGGCAGTATCCTACTCGACAGCCTCGAAATCTACGTTCTTGTCCCCGGCGTGGTGATCTAAATGCATAAGCTCCTCTTTGCCTCCGTCCTGGTTCTTGCGGGCTGTTCCGAGACCGAGTTCAACTTCAACGATGCACCCCCCGACATCCCCGTCGGTGGCATCTTGTCGGGTCAGCAGTGCGACGACAGTAGCCAAACCTGGCTTGAGGGCGCCATCGTGTACACCCACCTGTACGACGGCGATGGTCGGGTCTACGACACGGTCACCGACACCACCGACGCCGAGGGAATGTGGGCCTTGCCCGACATGCCTGGTGGCTTCACCCTGCAGATTTACGTGCAGTACGGCAACGATGTGGTCGCCACCTTCGAGGTAGAGATGCCCGAGAACGAGCACCTCGCGCTGCCAGCGCCGGCCTGCTTCGGCGACGTCAGCGCCTCGGTCGCGGTCGTTTCGGGTTCGTACGACGATCTCGAGGCCGTGTTCAGTGCGGTGGGGATCGCCAGCTACCGCGAGATAAACGGAAAAGACAGCCAAGAGCTCACCGATTTTCTGCTGAACGACACCGCGCTCAACGAGTTCGACGTCATCTTCTTCAACGGCGGTCACCAAGAAGCGGGCATCATCTACCCCGTGGGCGACCCCACGGTCGACGCCATTCACGCAAACCTGCTCGCCTACGTCTCCAACGGAGGCGTGGTGTTCGGCAGCGACTGGGCCTACGACGTCATCGAGCAAGTTTGGCCCGACCGCATCGACTTCCTCGGCGACGACGCTGTGCCGGACGACGCGCAGTCGGGCGAGGCCGGCGACGTGAACGCCGTGGTCCTCGACAGCTTCATGGAGGCTTCGCTGGGCGTCGGCCAGGTCACCGTCTCTTTCGACGTCGCCGTGTTCCCAGTCATGGAGAGCGTCGACGCCAGCACCCGCGTGTATCTGCAGGGCGAAGTGCCTTACCGGTCGGGCCAAGAGATCTTGACCGTGGTCGATGCGCCGTTGGCCGTGTCCTTCGACGAGGGCAATGGCCGGGTGTACTACGGCAGCTACCGCAACAGCGCCAACGACGCGGGCGACATGCTCTCGGTGCTCCAGTACTTGTTGGACGCGGTTCAGTAGCGTCTGCTCAGGGCCTTAGATGGTCGAAGGATGCGCCAACTTCGGCTGACGGTCTTCGTGGCAACAACGGCTGTTTCCCTTGGAACTTCCCGAAACGCAGGAATTCCCATAGGCGGGTGACCCTTCTTGGGGCAAACTCTCTCTCTGCGTAGCTGTCCGGAGCCCGCCATGTCTCGTAAGAAGAACCAACCCACCCGACGTCAGGCCCTACAAGGTCTCGGAGCCGCCGCCCTGCTGCCCGTGGCCAGCTGCGCCAAGGACGTCGCAGACTCGGGCCAGGTCGACAACCGCAGCCTCGAAGACCTGCTCAAAGAGCACATCGACGTGGTGGTCGTGGTGATGATGGAGAACCGCTCCTTCGATCACTACTTGGGGCATCGAAGCCTGAACGAGGGCGACACCGAGGTCGATGGGCTCACCGACGGTCTGTCGAATCCGCACCCCGACGGCTCCACCATTGCGCCGTTTAAAACAGGTGTGGACTGCGTCTACGACCCGCCCCACAGCTGGAGTTCGTGTCATGAACAGTTCAACGAGGGCGCAAACGACGGCTTTGTCAGCGAGTTCTATGGTCGAACCACTACTCAGGCCCACGAGGCCATGGGCTACCACGACCGCGAGATGATCCCGACGCTGAACGCAATGGCCGACCACTTCACGGTGTGCGACCGCTGGTTCTGTTCGCTGATGACCAGCACCTGGCCCAACCGATTCTATAGCCACTGCGCTCAGAGCGGCGGGGTTACCGGCAACACGACGCCCACCGAAGACATGCCCTCTATCTACACCAAGTTCAACGAGGCCGACGTGGACTGGGGCTGCTACTTCGCCAACGTTCCCACGCTGCTGCTGGTGCCCGACCGCGTGGTGACCGACCCGCAGATTCAGCCCATCGAGAACTTCTTTGAACAAGCGGCGGCCGGCACCCTGCCCAAGTCCGTCGTCATCGAGCCGTTGTTTGGCTACAACGACGACCACCCGCCCGAGCACCCACTCGCCGGGCAGATCTTTCTGGCCTCCATTTACGAGGCGCTCGCTCAGAGTCCACAGTGGGAGCGCTGTGTGTTGCTGATCACCTACGACGAACACGGCGGCTTCTACGACCACGTTCCGCCGCCCACCGCGGCCGACGATCGGGCATCCGAGGGGTTCGACCAGCTGGGTTTCCGGGTTCCAAGTGTGGTCGTCAGCCCTTGGTCCAAGCCGGGCCACGTCAGTCACGAGGTGTTCGACCACACCAGCATGTTGGCCCTTCAAGAGCTGCTGTACGATATCGAGCCGCTCAGCGCCCGCGATGCCGCCGCGAACCCGCTGCTCGACTGCTTCGACGAAGAGGCCCTCCGCAGCGGTATCGGGCACGCTCCGGTGTCAATGCCCGAGATCGCCGCCAAAGAAGAGGACCTTTGGCGAGAAGAGTGCATCGCCGGTCCCTTGGCCGTACCCGGCGAGCGACCTTGGGTGTCTCTGGGGCAGCCCGAGCTCGAGGACTTCGCCGATGTGCACCTGGCGGGCACCCCCTTAGACCGTCGCGCTCAGGGCAATGAGATCTACGAGTTCCTGCTTCAGCAGGCCGAGTTGTTGGGCGTTCTCAAGCGAGACAAGCCGCTATAGGCTGGTCTATCCGAGAGGCGCGGGCCGACGATGTGTCTGTGCTGGCCCGGC
>JAACDH010000704.1 GCA_009936995.1 Rhodobacterales bacterium | reverse complement strand
GGCGCGCGTTGCCAGTTCGGTGGTCGAGAAGTGCAGCGAGGCGGAGGTACTGGCCGCCCATCCGATCGAAGTTGCGAGCAGCGCCGCCGCCGCCAGAACCCACCATGTGGGCAACTCGATTCCTCGGTTGAGCCACTTTTTCCACGGTGTCGTGTAGGAGGTTTCTGGACGAGACGCGGCGAGCTCCCAGATCAGGTCGGGGTGGGTGACCTCGTGCATTGCCCGAAGTGCGTGCACCGGGATCTCCAAGCGGAGCGGCCCGATGCGTTCGAGGCTGCGATGGTCGGAGCGACAGGTGATGCAGGTCGCCAGGTGTTCATATACTCGGACATGCTCCCCGGGCGAGAGCTCTGCGTCTTGGAAGGCGACAAGTCGCTGTTGTATTGCTGTGCAGTGCACGCGCTCAGACCCCCTGGACTTCCTCTGAACCCTCGACCTGCTCCAGTGCTTCCACCAATCGACGCTTGGCGCGAGAAAGGCGACTCATCACGGTGCCCAACTTGATGTCGAGAGTATCGGCGATCTCGGCGTAAGAGAGGTCGGAGTAGTACCGCAGCATTAGGATACGTCGGTGGGACTCGGTGAGTCCGTCCATGGCCTGCATGATGGTCCGGTGTTGTTCAGTGCGAAACACCGTGTCGACTTGTGCGGCGTCCGTCGACCGCTTTGGCGGACGGGCCTCTAGGATGGCGGCGCGTCGCTTGCGGTTGCGAACCATGTTGAAGCACAGGTTGGTGGTGACGCGGTACAACCACGCCTTCATCTTAAATTCTGGGGTGTAAAAGCGCTTCTCACGCATGGCGCGGATGAACACCTCTTGGGTCACGTCTGCGGCGCGGTGGTAGTCCTTGAGGATGTTCGCCGCGTGGTGGAAGAGAGCGTCTCGATACTTGCGAATGATTAGGTCTGCGGCGGCGCGAGGATCCTCGCGGCCAAGGGCCTTGATCTCGAAATCATCCAGTGCTCGGATTGGCTTGAGTAGCGTCAGCGTGCTCATGTGTGTACCCCGTCGTTTGGTAGCGACACACTAGAAACGCTCTGGACTCCCGTTGCCTTCGATCGAACGTGTGTTCGTGACGTGCGATGACACTTGGCGACAGACAGAAATTCCGACTATCCACCAATTCACTCGGTAATTCCTGGAATTTTGACGCCGCGTTCTTTTGCGACGTCAATGGCTCGGTCGTAGCCAGCGTCTGCGTGACGGACCACACCCATGCCGGGGTCGGACGCCAGCACCCGTTCGAGACGAACCGCTGCTTCGTCGGTGCCGTCGGCCAAGATGACCATGCCTGCGTGCATGGAGTAGCCCATGCCAACGCCACCGCCCTGGTGAAAGCTGACCCAGCTTGCACCATTGACGGCGTTGATCAGAACATTGAGGATGGGCCAGTCGGCGATGGCATCGCTGCCGTCCTTCATGTCTTCGGTCTCGCGGTTCGGCGAGGCGACCGAACCGCAGTCCAAGTGGTCGCGTCCGATGACGATGGGGGCTTTGACCTTACCGGTGCGAACAAGCTCGTTGAAGAGCGCACCGGCCTTGGCCCGCTCGCCGTAGCCAAGCCAGCAGATGCGGGAGGGCAGTCCTTGGAAGGCCACCCGCTCTTTGGCCAGGTTGAGCCAGTTGTGCAGGGGCTTGTCGTCCGGGAAGAGCTCCATCAAAGCGCGGTCGGTGGTGTAGATATCCTCGGGGTCGCCGGACAGCGCAACCCAGCGGAATGGGCCCTTGCCTTCGCAGAAGAGCGGCCGGATGTACTCGGGCACGAAGCCTTTAATGAAGAACGCGCGCTCGCAGCCGCCCTCCTCGGCCATGGCACGGATGTTATTTCCGTAGTCGAAGGTGGCAATACCGGCGTCTTTAAAGGCAACCATGGCGGACACATGAGCGGCCATGCTGGCTTTGGAGCGGCGGACGTACTCGGTGGGGTTGGACTCGCGGAGGGCGTCGGCCTCGGCCAGGGTGAGTCCGTTGGGCACGTAGCCATTGAGCGGATCGTGCGCGGACGTCTGGTCGGTGACGAAGTCGGGTTTGAAGCCGCGCTTGACCAGCTCGGGGAGAATGTCGGCGCAGTTCCCGATCAGCCCGACCGAACGGGCGATTCCCTCGGTGCGGTACCGCTCAACACGCTCGATGGCGTCGTCGAGGTTGTCGGCGATCTCGTCGAGGTAGCGGGTTTCGATGCGACGCTGAGCGCGGTCGGGATCGACTTCGATGGTGAGTGAGGTAGCGCCGGCCATGGTGGCGGCCAACGGCTGCGCGCCGCCCATTCCGCCGAGTCCACCGGTGAGCACCATCCGGTGCTTCAGGTCGCCGTTACCGAAGTGCTTCACACCTGCAGCCACGAACGTCTCGTAGGTGCCTTGGAGGATGCCTTGGGTTCCGATGTAGATCCAACTGCCGGCCGTCATCTGGCCGTACATGATCAGGCCCTTCTTTTCGAGCTCGCCGAAGTGCTCCCAAGTGGCCCACTTACCGACCAAATTACTATTGGCGATGAGCACGCGGGGGGCGTCCTTGTGGCTCTTGAAGACGGCGACCGGCTTGCCGGATTGAACCAGCAGGGTCTCGTCGTCTTCGAGTTGTTCGAGGCTCGCGACGATCTGATCGAAGGCTTCCCAGGAACGAGCAGCTTTCCCAGTTCCGCCGTACACGACCAGATCTTCGGGTCGTTCGGCGACGTCGGGGTCGAGATTGTGCATCAGCATTCGCAGCGCGGC
>JAACDH010000703.1 GCA_009936995.1 Rhodobacterales bacterium | reverse complement strand
CGAACGCTACATCCAGCATACGGCAGATGACGGAAAGTCGACGCAACCCGATCTCCCGTCAAGGGCCATCAGCCTTCGAGGAGCTTGGTAACCAAAGCGCCCAGGGCCTCTTCATCACCTGGGTTGTAGCCGCTGGTGACTTGAGCCACATGGCCGTTCTTGTCGATCACTACGGTATAGGGCATCGTCTTCGCGGGATTGTAAGTGGAGATCACCGTAGATTCGCGGTCTAGAAGGACGGTAAAATCGTAGCCCTTGCTCTTGATGTACGGCTTCACCTTTGACGCGGAACGCGCATCGTCCGTGGAGATGGACAGCAGAACCAGGCCTTCTTCTTTTTTCTCGGTGTAGAGCTTCTGAAGGTGAGGCATTTCCTCCTTGCAGGGGCCACACCACGTGGCCCAAAAGGAGAGAATAACGACCTTTCCCGTATGGTCTGAAAGGGTGACCGCCTCGCCACTGAGATTGCGAAGCGTGAAATCGGTGGCTTTATCTCCCGCCATCGCCAGCGGGGAGGCCATCAACATGAGGCCAGCGACGGCTCCGAGCAGTGCGTTCTTGATCATGAGAGACTCCGGGTACATGGTATTGACGAACACACTGTACGACGTATTCGTTCCGCGTTTCGTTCGGTTAGGTGTTCGAAGAGCGAAACTACAGTCCACCAAAATGCGAGCCCGATGTCCAAGCGCATTCTGATCGTCGATGACGAACCCTCTATTCGTAAAGTCCTAAGCGCTCATCTTAAGCGTATGGGACACCAAGTCGCCGTCGCCGTCGACGGCATGGACGGCGTGGCTCAACTTACCCACGAACCATTCCACTTGGTGATCTCCGACCTGAAGATGCCGCGCATGGACGGTATGGAACTGCTCGCCTGGGCCACCAAGGAGCAACCGGGGCTACCCGTGATCCTGATCACCGCCCACGGCACCGTCGACACCGCCGTCGAGGCACTGAAGATAGGTGCGTTCGACTACATCTCCAAGCCCTTCGACCAAGAAGAACTCCAAGGGACCATCGCCAAAGCCTTGGCCACCGAGGCAAAGAATACACAGCGCCTCACCCCCGAACCCGAAGGCGCCTGGAAAATCATTGGTCAGGCCACTCAGATGCGCGATCTCTACAAGATGATCGAGAAGGTCGCGCCGTCTCCCACCACGGTTTTGATCACGGGCGAGTCTGGCACCGGAAAGGAGCTGGTTGCTCGAGCCCTTCACGAACAGTCGGACCGCCCAGACGGCCCCTTCATCCAGATCAACTGCGGCGCCATCCCCGAATCCCTCTTCGAGGCTGAGCTGTTCGGCTACGAGCGCGGCGCATTTACCGGTGCAGTGTCGCAAAAACCCGGCCGTTTTGAACTCGCACACGGAGGGACCATCTTCTTAGACGAGGTCGGCGAGCTCCCCCGCGACATGCAGGTGAAGATCCTCCGCGTCCTTCAGGAGCGCACCGTGGATCGCGTGGGCGGCCTACGCACCATCGACGTCGATGCCCGGGTGGTGGCCGCAACCAATATTGACCTTCACCAAGCGGTGGCCTCGGGGGCCTTCCGCGAGGATCTCTTCTACCGATTGAACGTGATCCCCATTCACTTGCCACCCTTGCGCGAGCGGGCCGACGACATCCCTTTGCTGGTCGAACATTTTCTGAAGCGCTTCAATGCCCGTCTCGACAAACAAGTCCGTCGGGTAGACCCCGAGGCCTTGGCAGCGTTGCTTGAGCACCATTGGCCCGGTAATATTCGTGAACTCGAGAACCTCATGGAGCGAACCGTGCTCCTGGCCGAAAAAGACACCATTGGCATAGCCAATTTGCCGGGTCTAAGGGGTAGAAGAACCGTAAATTCCCCTCACGATGCGTCGCTAGATGGCCTAGGCCTGAAGGAATACGTCCGCGTCCACACCGCCAAGCTTGAACGAACTCGAATCCAGCGCGTTTTGGAAACCGAAGAGGGAAATGTGACTCGCGCGGCACGGCGGCTCGGCATCTCCAGAAAGTCCCTGCAGACCAAGATGAAAGATTACGGACTTCGAGACGGTTGACGGTGGCCCCTCGGCGGACCTACAGTCGCCCTGTCTAGCCTCGTCTCCGGGGCACGGATCACGTCGCCCTGCGGAGCACTCTTTGCGCCTCCTGCCGTTATTCATCCTCGCCCTGTAGCCCATCGTTGCAGATGCGGCCGAAGTCACTGACCTGCCCGCCGCACTGGAAGGCACGTTGTCGGTAGACTACGGTGGTTATGCAGAGTGGGGTGGACTCCTCCAAGACGATACGCAAATCTCGCAGCGTCGCATCCTTCGGAACGATCTCGACTACACGCTCTCCTTCGCCCCCGCCGAGGGAATGGCACTGGTTATCGGCCTCAGCCAGACCGCCGGCGTAAAGTACAGCTATCCGGACGCCCGTCGAATGATGTTTGAGCCCGTAGAGGGCGGCGGAACCTACCTCCTCTCGGAGGAGCAGTCTGCCAACACCGTCACCGGTAGCGGCATCAACGGCGTCTGGCTCGGCGCGGCTTTCTCCCCGTTATCGGAGCGCTACGACCGCGGGCAGCGAAGCACCTGGCGCCTCGATATGGCATTCCGAACCGGTTCGGCTTCCCAGAACTTGTGGGTCGCCAACAACGGAAACCGTGGCTCCGCGCCTGGTGGAACGGCTTTGCGTGTCTCGGCCGCCGTTAGTCAAGACATGGGTGTCGGCAACCCGTACATGAAGATGACGTACCAAAAAGAGAACAAATTCTCTACGAATTTGGTCGACGAAATGGGCACCACCTGGGCCAAAAACGTGGAACTACAGCCCGCTTCCACCTTCGAGGCCGTCTCAGGCATCGAAGTAGTCGGCCTCGACGACGCCGCTAACCACACCCGTTTCGCCATGGACCTGTTCCTGGGCTTTGGGTATCGCACTTGGGAAGACATCACTACGGGCGTCTACTTACCCAATGTGCTCGACAACGGCCGCACCATTCCCATCACCACGGGCGACTACACGTCAGTTCGCACCGGCCTCATCGCCGACTACCACGTGAATAATAGTATCCGCGCCAGAACCGGCCCCGAGTTTGTCTTTCACACGCCGTTCCGTCCAGAGCACAGCTACGACGTCATCACAAAGCCGGCGCACTTCGCCGTGGCTTGGACATTCAAGATCGAGGGCTTGGTTCAAGGCGACAAGAACGCCGACAGCACAGACGAAATCGAGTAACGCTACGCGTCGAAGGCGTGCTCAAACCACTCGACCTGAAGCGGGTCGGCCATGGTGACGATCGCAACATCAAACACAGCCTCTTCTACGAGGTCATCCTCGTAGTCATCGAGCCAGGAGGTGGCCGCACGCACAAGGCGCCTTCGTTTGTCGTGCGTGATGGATTCGAGGCCGGACGAATCGCCCATTGCTCGTGCCTTCACTTCGACAAAACGAAGGAATCCATTCCGCTCGGCGATGACGTCGAGCTCGCCTCCTCCCACGCGTACATTGCGTCCGAGGATCCGCCAGCCATCATCGACAAGAAGCTGAGAAACCCACCGCTCCGCATCCCGACCGCGCTTTACTGCAGCGCGGCGGTCGTCCGATGTACGGTGGGCGCCCAAAGAGCTATCGAATCGCGCGGAACTCGCGATTCGGCTTGAGGCGTGCGGACTTGCCGCGGCGGCTGCGCAGGAAGTGCAGCTTGGCACGACGAACCTTATGACGAGCGGTCACCTCGATCTTACCGATGTTCGGCGAAGACGCGGGGAAGATACGCTCAACACCAATGCCCGAGCTCATCTTACGCACGGCAATGGTAGTGCGAGGACCCCCATTCTTGATGCGAATGACGGTACCCTCAAACACCTGGAGGCGGGTTTTCTCGCCTTCGGTGATGCGGTAGTGGACGCGGACGGTGTCGCCAGGTCGGACGTCGACCTCGGCGCGCTCGCGGGAATGGATGAACTCGCTCTCGAGTGTTTCTAGGAGGTTCATGGATTACCTCTGGCGCTCCCTGGGTTGGGAGGGCGCAATGACGTGGCTTCTATTCGCCTAAGGCGTCGTCGTCAATGGAATGCTGCTGATGCGCGCACCAAGCGGCCCAAAGGTCGGGGCGAACGGCGCGGGTACGCAGCTTAGATTGTTTGATTCGCCATGCTTCAATACGTGCGTGGTGACCCGAAAGTAAGACCTCAGGCACATCGGAGCCATTCCAGGAGCACGGGCGGGTAAACTGGGGATATTCCAATAAACCATCCGAGAAAGACTCGTCCCGAGGCGACGCAGCGTTGCCCAGCACCCCTGGACGGAGTCGAGCCACGGCGTCAACGATGGCGCAGGCCGCGATCTCGCCGCCTGTGAGCACAAAGTCTCCGATGGACACCACTTCGTCGACGAGGGTCT
>JAACDH010000142.1 GCA_009936995.1 Rhodobacterales bacterium | reverse complement strand
CCCGGCGGCACCGTTATCAAGTTCGTGCTCATGACTTCGCGAACCGAGCGATTCACCTGGCGTTCGAAGCGAAGATCGCGGTTGGTGAGAATACCCACCGCACGGCCATCCACAACGACCGGCACGCCGCTGATGTTGTTTTGACGCATGATCGCCCGCGCCTCGCCCAAGGAGACCTCTGGGGTGACCGTGATGGGGGTGGCTACGGTTCCTGTGACGGCTTTCTTCACGATGCGAACTTCGGCCGCCTGCATTGCGACGCTCATGTTCTTGTGCACGACGCCAATGCCGCCCTGCCGCGCCATCGCGATGGCCGTACCCGACTCGGTGACCGTGTCCATAGCTGCCGACATTAGCGGCAGCTTCAGCTGAATCGTAGCCGACAAAGACGTGGAAATACTCACGTCGCGGGGCAGCACCTCGGAGTGCGCCGGCTGAAGCAGCACGTCATCGAAGGTGAGAGCGAGGGGGACATTCTCGAGCAGCATGAGGGGCCTCCAGACCCCTCGTGTGCACTAGTCCGGGCGAGTGACTTTAATGCGACCTCCCACCCGCCGCAATGCCAGAGCACACGGCGATCCTCCATCGCCCTCCGAAAGTTTCGCCATCTCCATAAATTTAAGGTCAATGGCGGCACTGCAGAGGCGGGCGAATCTCCGCAGCGTCGCGAGACTACGTAGATCAGGGTGGGCGGGAAGTCGCGCGACGGTCAAGCTCACAGTGGATGAGTCCAGAGCGGGGACTGGGTTTCTCGAGACGTTCGGCCACGCTGCGCTGCCCGCCAATTTTTGAATGGGTCATAGACATCCTCCGCTCGTCGCCACCACAACGCTCGACCGCTTGTTCAAGGTCTAGTAGTCTTTGTCTAGTTCCCCAGCTTGTCGCCATCGCTTGTGGAGTAGTGCAGCGTTTCGGTTAAGGGGCGCCGGTCATCCCCGACCGGAGCTCCGATGTCTGACCCCAAGTCCCGCCTCATCAGTCTCTTGCGCGAATTATCGGTCCGAACCGGCACCTTCACGCTCGCCAGCGGCAAGACGTCCGACTTCTACGTAGACGCACGCCAGACCACCCTACACGCCGAGGGCTCACGTCTGGTGGCCGAGATGGTCCTCGACATCCTTCATGTTGGGGTCACCGCGGTCGGCGGGCTCACCATGGGCGCCGACCCAATCGCCTGCTCGGTCGCAGCGGTCAGCACCCACCAAGGCAAGCCGATGCACGCCTTCTTGATCCGCAAGATCGCCAAGGGTCACGGCACAGGTCACTTCTGCGAAGGCCTCGCGAATGTTCCCGAGGGCTCGATGGTCGCCATCGTCGAGGACACCACCACCACCGGGGGCAGCCTGATCGAGGCCGCCGAGAAAGCCAAGAAGGCAGGTCTTGTGGTGGTACAGTGCATCACCGTCGTCGATCGCCAAGAAGGTGCGGCCGAGCGGATCGAGGAGGCCGGTTGGACCCTAGAAGCCCTAACCACCCGCAGCGAGCTTCTGGATTGAACCGCCGGGAGCTTTTGACTGGCCTCACCGCTCTCGCGGCCATTCCGAGCTCGGCCTACGCGGCCAGGCCCGGTTCTGAATACTTGCGCGCGCACCGAAAAATGACCAAGAAACTCGTCATCTATCGTGGATTTGGCACAGCGCTCCACCTTCGCGCAACGTTGCTCACCCCAAGCTTTCGCGAGCTACTGGCCAATGAGCGACATCGCCTGCTGGGCAGCGCCGACGCAGGTGACGCCGCGTTCCGAGCGTCCATGAAAGAAGACGGAACGAACTACCACGAGATTGTGTTCGCGGCCGACAGTTCCGAGCCCAACGCCAAACGCTTCGGTAACGCCGAGGACCGCTGGAATCTCAAATTGAATGTCGGAAACCAACCCGTCACCCTGCTTCAGGTCGAGGAGATCAAGCGTCCCACCACCGTTCACCAGGCGCTGTACCCACAGCTCAACATCTGGTCCGACCTCTGGATTGCCCGTTTTGAGCGCGACAGTGCCCAGCCGGGTGCGGTCACGCTTTCAGTGGGGTCCGGGTACGGTAACGGTGAGGTTCGTTGGGAGACTTAGCAGCGTTCTTCGGTTAAGAGGTCACCCCTCTCCGCAATCGACCAGGAACGCCGATGATCCCCATCTCCGAGTTTGCTGCGCGCCGCCAACAGCTCATGTCTACGGTCGAGGGCCCCATACTCTTGGTGGGCAACGGAGAGCGGTCCCGTAACCTGCCGATGAACAAGCTTAGGTATCGTCAGGACAGCACCTTCCTCTATTTTACTGGGTGCAACGTTCCGGGCGCCGCTGCGCTGCTCGACGATGGAAAGACCACCCTCTTCCTGCCACCACACGACCCCGCATACAACCTCTGGCACGGCCCAACACCCTCTCTGGAAGAGCAGCAAGCCACCCTAGGTATGGACGCCGTCGATGTCCTTCCCTCGCTGGAAGGGGTGGTTCGGGGTCGTAATCCTAAGCTCCTGGCGGTGGCCGACGAGAACCAAAACCGCCGCTTGACCGGCTGGACCCAAAAGGCGCTGCAGTTCGGTCGTGAACACGGCGACCTCGATCTGGTCGACGCCGTCATCGGCATGCGGCGTGTCAAGAGTGACGTCGAGATCGACGAGATGCGGATGGCCGCTCGGCATTCCAAAGTGGCCCACGAAGCAGTGATGGCTGCAACCCGTCCCGGCGGACACGAGCGCACGCTAACCGCTCTCTTCGAGGGCGTCTTGGCCGCCCGCGGGCTGGCGCTCGGGTACGGGACCATCCTTACTCAACGCGGCGAGGTCCTCCACAACCACGACCACAACAGTGTCCTCGAAGCCGGAAAGCTACTCCTCCTCGATGGCGGCGGCGAAGTAACCAGCGCCTACGGCGTAGACATCACCCGCACCTGGCCGGTCTCCGGCACCTTCTCTCCGCGGCAACGGGCGGCCTACGATGCGGTCCTTGCCGCCGAAAAGGCAAGTATCGCCTTGTGTACGGCGGGAACCGAATACCGTGAAGTCCACTTCATGTCTTGCCGAATCATCGCGCAGTTCCTCATCGACGAGGGCATCATCACCTGCGGCCTCAACGAAGCCGTCGAGCGCGGCGCCCACGCGCTGTTCTTCCCTCATGGCATCGGCCACCACCTCGGCATGGACGTCCACGACCTCGAGAACTTTGGCGACAGGCCCAGTTACCCGTTGGGCATGGGCCGCCCTCAACAGTTCGGTACCCGGTACCTACGACTCAACCTACCGCTACAGGCCAACTGGGTGGTCACGGTCGAGCCGGGCTTCTACGTGGTTCCCGCCATCCTCAACAATCCCAAGCTGCGCACCGAGTTCGCCAGCATCGTCAACTTTGAAAAGGCCAACGACTGGCTCGGCTTCGGCGGCATTCGCATCGAGGACGACATCCGCATCACCAATGGCGACCCCGAAGTGCTCACCGACAGCACCAAAGAGACCCACGCCGTCGAGGCTTTGGTGGGCTCGGGCCCCACCGCCGAGGAGCTGCTCCTGTGTGGTTCGCAGCCCTAATTCTTGGATGGGCCGTGCTGCTTTTACTGGTCGGTCTACTCCAACAGAGTCACTCCCTCGCCATGGTCGCAGGGGGGAGCTGTCCACGCTGCCAGAACATCCTCGAAGACCTGCCTACGCCCGCGGAGGCGGGCACTTACGAGATCGCCGTCTGTCCCACCTGCGACCTCGCCATCAGCACCGTTCAAGGTATGGCGGGTCGGGCCACATGGTGTCCGAAATGCCGCAATCGAACCCTTGAACTCACCGTACAACGCCTTGCGCCCCTGCCCCCGGCGATGCTACGGGTACGAGTCACCGAGGCCTGCCACCTTTGCAATCACCATGCGATACACTTGATCGACGAAAGCCCACTCACTCAGGGTAAAGGACAGGTGATTCCATTTCCGAAGCGCGGCGACCACCCCTAACCAGCGAAAAAATCGACGACCTCGTTGTCCTGGCTAACCGTCATCGACTGTGGCGCCGACTGCGGCCCGTAATCATGGTGTTGTCTATCTTTGGCACGGCGACCGGCGTGGTCCTCATCCTATTCGCGTTCGCATTCGGAAACCAGAGCCTAGCTCCCATGCTTCTCGCCGGCTTGCTGGCCACGCTGCCCGTCATTGGCGTTGTCATCGCCGAGGAGCGCTGGAATGCGCGCGTCCTGGCCAGCGCTGGCGATGTCATCGCACCTTCTCATTGGTTCAATTCCTTTAGCCTTTACATCGGCTTGCTGGTATTCGACGGACTCTGCATCGCCGTCGTCAGCCAGATCAGCATCCCCGCCAATCTCGTGGGCTTTTTTTCCGTTGGTAGTGTCGCGGTGGCCATGTTCATTCCTTTATTTTTCTTGCGGGCCATCAGGGGCCAAGCCCGACACCTTCCGTCCCGACCCGGCCAGCTGCTACTGCACATCGTCTGGTTAGGCTCGCTCGGAGCCACCTTCTACAGCTACTACAAGGCAGACACGCCCCTCTTCGCGGCCGTCACCGCTTGTTGTTTCTCCCTATGCCTAGTCCTGGTCGCCCCACGAATTCAGTTCGTTCAAGCCATGTCGCGCGGAGACCTCCCCGCCGTCAAGCGAGCCCTCGATTCCTGGCGCTTCACCGGGGTGCCCGCTACCCTCCGGGCCGAGGCCTTCCGCGCCCTAGGAGAAGACACCCGCGGACAAGAGTATCTGCACGACTTCATTCAATGGTCTGGTACTCAACAAGCGCAGCTCCTCGCCGACGCAGCCACAGCTCAGCTCGACGCAGGCGACTTCTCCCAAGCACGCGCCGTGGCCTTTGCCGCCGTCCGAATGAGCGCCGACTTACCAGGTGGATGGGCCGTTCTAGGACAATGCGACCTCGCACAGAGCCAGGTCTCCAGGCATACCCTTCGCGTCTTCAAGGAGGCGCTTCAGTGGCACGACCGAAGTCGAGGAACCCGCTACGCTCCATCCGTTTGGTACGCTCAGATCGCCCGGGTTCACTCGATATTGGGCGCAGAAGTATAAGCCGACCGGTCCTTGCAGCGGGCAATCCGAATCCTTCCTGTTAAACATCAAATCCGGCTCGCTGAATCGTGGTGGCATATCGCCCTGGCGCAGCGTGCCCTCAACCGCGATAATGCCCAAGCCGTAGCCAGCGCCCGAAAAGCAGCGCCCTCGTCGCGTTGGGACCGTCCCCTTACCGTTGACGCTGAATCACTGTGTCCTTAAGAAATCGCAAGTCAGACTCTGGAAAGTCCAAGGTGTAGTGAAGACCTCTGCTCTCACGACGCTTTAGGGCGCACATGACAATCATCTCGGCGACGCTGGCAAGGTTCCTAAGCTCGATGAGGTCGGAGGTGAGTTTGAAATTCCAGTAGTAGTTGGCGATCTCTTCCTGGACCAACTGGATGCGACGCTGCGCCCGTTTCAGTCGCCGATGGGTACGCACGATGCCCACATAGTTCCACATGAACTGCCGAATTTCACCCCAAGTCTGGGTGATGACCACAAGTTCGTCAGGCTCGAGCGCTTCCCCCTGCTCCCAGTTAGGAAACGACGGAGGTTCTGGCAATTCAGCGATGCGGGAACCCGCGAGAATCGCCGCCCGTTCCGCAAAAACAAGCGCCTCGAGGAGGGAGTTCGACGCGAGTCGGTTGGCACCATGCAGGCCGGTACAGCTCACTTCGCCGATGGCGAAAAGGTTGGCGATACTGCTCTCTCCATGGGCGTTGGTCTTGACGCCTCCGCACATGTAGTGGGCTGCCGGAACAACCGGTATCGGTGT
>JAACDH010000141.1 GCA_009936995.1 Rhodobacterales bacterium | reverse complement strand
CACATTCCGTGGGCGCTTGACAGAATAGAAAGGGGCACACTGTGCCTACATACGAAATGATTGCGCTGGCTGAGTTTCAGACTGAGCGTGAAATTAACCAGATCATTCAGGATGCCGACGATAGGGCTTGGCTCGAAGCCCTGGAACGCATCGACGCCCACATCCGTGCCGAGCGGGTGGCGTGATGTCTGACAAGACTGGGCTACAAGTACAGGCAGCGTTCATCCCGACCGCTACAGCTTGCGAGCTAGCTGTCAAGGGCTTGACTGGCGACGAACGCACCGATGCCTGGGATGCCGAGTTCGACCGCATCCGCATCCGTGTCGACGCCTACATGCCGTCGAACTACGTCACCATCATGCACACTCACAGTCTGTTCGTCATCGGACGTGACAATGCTGGCTGGACACTCACCGATTACGTCCTGCCAAGGCTCGCATCGGGTGGCGTGTTCGGTCAGGTCGAATGCGACCAGTCGACGCTGGCAGCGCTGACTGCCAAGGTCATGCCAAGCGACCCGCCCGACGATGGGTTGCCTGTTTACGGTTGCGAGTGTTGCGGTAGTGGTATGCACGATGTTTCACGGTGTCCGCATAAGCGGGTGACTGGATGAGCTTCATCGGCAACGTCATCGACCTGTCGCTCGCAAGCGGCATGTTCTGGGCCACCTGGCGCATCACGACCGTGCTGGTCGACGCATGGTGCGAACGATGACCAACAATCCGTCAAATGTTTCGCCGCGAAACTTTGACATATCCAGCAATAGCAACCAACCGACCACCAACATTCACCCGAATACAACCGCCCACCAGGGCAGAAATGAGAGCAATACAATGGACACCTTCAACACCTTCCCCGCACCTGTGGCCGCAGACATCATCGAGCCTGCCCACCAGTTCAAGACCATCAGCAACGGCATGAGGCAGACAGTCGGCAGCTTCGCCCACCCCGTCACCAATGGCGACGAGGCGCTCCAAGCTGCCGGTCTTGACTGGGAAGTCGAATACAGGTCGCTCGCTGACATCGCTGGCGGTGCGCTCGATCACTCCCAGAACGCTGCCAAGATCGGCCACATCATGCGAACCGACATTGACGAGCCGCTTGGTTCGTCGGTCAGGGCTGGCTACTCCGTCCAGCAGAACAGTGTCCTGGGCGACCTGGGCGAGCAGGTCATCGGCATGTTCGGTGGTCAGTTCACTAACGCACTGTTCAAGGGCTTCGGTGACACGGTTGCGCTGACCGTCAAGCTGCCGCAGTCGGTCGACCTTGGCAACGGTCGGGAGCTAGTGCAGAACATGACCATCATCAAGGGTCACGGTGGCACAGGTTCGATCAAGGTCATCGGCCACGCCATCGACTTCTTCTGTACGAATCAGATTGCGTCGATGATGCGGAACGGCAAGCACATGCTCACCATCCAACACACGGCATCTGCTGACGGCAAGATCCGACTGGCCCGTCATGAGCTTGCCCCGCTGCTCACCGCTGAGGACGAGTTCCATCAGTCGCTCGCCAACCTGCTGAGGGAGCCTGCCACGTTGCGGGAGTACATGCCGACCCTCATGCCACGGCCCGAGCGTCGTGCCGACCAGACGCACGCTCAATACAACAACACGCTGCGGGCGTGGGAGCGCAAGACTGGCGTGGTGAGCCGCGAGTACAACCGCGACTTCAACGACAACCTCAAGGGCACCAAGCTGGGCGTCCTGTGGGCGTTCCAGGGCTACGAGCAGCACTACACCGCATCGGGCACCGCTCGCAGTCACGACACTCAGGCTGGTCGGTTCCTGGCGCAGACTCAGCCACTCGCCAACCGTGCCTATGCGGTGCTCACTGCCTAGTCAAGGCTAGGCGACAGTCAAGAAAAGGAGCCATGCCATGAAGTAACAGCAGGCAAGACATGCCGCAGTCATGACATCACTGCCAACGGCCTGGGTACGCCGACGAACTGCCCGACACCCCCCGTACAGCGGCGAGTTTCGCCGCGAAACATTCACCAGTGCCCCCTGTGGGCGCAGACAGAAAGAGAGAGAGCTATGAAGTTTCCAGCAATGGATGCCGTCCTGTCACACAAGCGTGGCACGACGACCGCCACCGTCACCGTGGAACATCACATCGGCCAGTCATACAGCCGTGCCGTTGATCCCCGAGCGATGCGTGAAGCAAACGCCCGCCTTCCGAGAGATCGGGCGTGGGAACTGTACGACGCCGAGTACGGGCACGACACCGATGGTGACCGCACCTGTTCGACGTTCTACTTCCGAGTCCGCAATACCCAACAGAGAGAGACATCATGAGCAAGACAATGCAAATGCCCGAGTTGATCGAACGCATCAACGCCGTACGCCCCATCGTTGAATGGTGGCTATCCATCAAAGACACACCGACAGGCAAAGCAATCCTTGCCGCAGAGAAGGGGCAGTTCTCGCTCCTCTCGCAAAGCAAGGGCGGCGGCGTCGACCCGTTCTACGGATCGCAGCAAGAAAGCGTCGCCAAGACCAAGCACAACAAACACATCACTAGCTGGGAGCAGGTGGTCACGTTTCTTGAAGCATCCAACTTCTCGGGATTCGTCAACCTGTGTCCTCACAGCACCCCCGAGTGCCGTGAGCACTGTCTAGGGCACACCGCTGGTCACATGCCCTACCGCAACAACCGCATCGCCCAGCGTGTCCGCACCACCCATCTGGTCGACAACACGTTCGGCTCGCTAATCATCCTGCTCGATGAGCTTGAGCGCCACGCCAAGCGCATACACAGGAAAGGCAAGCTGGCGACCTGGCGACCCAACGGCGACTCCGACATTCCGTGGGAGCTTGCTGCCTGGTTCCTATCCCTCGTCCACAAAGTCGGCATCGACCAGATATTCGACTACACCAAGGACCACGCCCGTCTGGACAGCCTTGAGTTCCTCATGCTGCCCAGCCAGTCGATCCGCTACTACCTGGCACCATCAGCCACCGAGCGCCCCCTCCCAGGCCAACTCAGGGGCGGCATGGTCGTCATCGTTGACCTTCTGGAGAACGATCCGATACCTGCCACCTACGGCAATTTCGAGACCATCGACGGCGACTGGGACAACGGCGACCTGCGCTTTCTGGACGACCCGACCAAGCTCGTCCTGATCCGCAAGAAAGGCTCGCTCCGCAAGGTCAAAGGTCACTGGACTAGCTTCTGCAAGCCAGGTTCCCTCAAGGCTGGGGTACAGTCAGT
>JAACDH010000702.1 GCA_009936995.1 Rhodobacterales bacterium | reverse complement strand
CCGTTCATTTACGCACGCTATCGCAGCTTCGAGTACTTCTGGCCCCACTGTCGGACGACGAGGGACTCGGCCGAACCGGGCGCCTGGCGTCAGAGCTGATGTCGCGTACCCAAGCCATCATGGAGGGCCTGGACGGCCTGGGCGACGAGGCCTCCACCCACGACCGGGCGCGGGCCATCAACCCCACTGGCGAAGTCTATGCGGGCAGTATTCGACTGGCCCCCGCCGATGCGCTCCCGTGGCCCTTTCGAGCTTCAAAGATGGGCGCTCCATCTGTGTTTTCGCCGATCGATCTGACGCCCGTTGAGTGGCGAGACGAGTCCGGCCAGTGGGTGTTCGGCTGGAGTATCACCGGGTGAAGAACACGGACGCCAACAAGGCCGCTCGGGCGGAGCAGCGTCAGGCCAAGGTTCAGGCGCTGAACGAGAAGCGTGACCAGATGCGCCAGAAACTGGAACAACGTCGGGAAACGGTGAAAAAGGACAGCAATAAGACCGGTCAATCCCGTTGGTTAGTGCCGCTGTTGCTGCTGATCATCGGGGTGCTATTGTTCCGTGATTGCACCCGAGAGGCCCCGCCCGAGGCGGTCCAGATCCCCGACTGTCCTCCAGCGGAGTGCCTGGGCGAACCCACCGAACCGTCGCCCTCGAGGTTCACAGGTCGAAACGTACGCCAGGACCGTCCGGTCTTCGACACCCCGTCCACCAAACCGCCGCCGTGGATCGCCTCTTTCCGAATGCAGGTGGCCGCGCGAAGTCCACGTTTGGCAGAGTGTTTTGTGGGAACGGTCACCCCAGGCCGACTCAAGTGGACCTCCTCGGTGGAGCCCCACGACGGACACGTCTCCGACCACCTCCTCGAGCCCGTGCTCACCAGCGCCGATCTGACCCGCCAAGAGCGCGAGTGCGTGCTCGATGTGCTGGCAGACCCGGCCTACCGCCTAGAAGTGGGTGAAGAGCGCGCCACACCGTCGCGGGTAGGCATCGTCATCGAGTTCTGAGTGGGACCGGGCTATAGCCGCCGTATACCCCGACTTGGACCACCGATGGATCTCCAACTACACCGCCCCGAAGCCTTGCTGCGACACAGTTCGCTGCCCATCGACGCGTCCACCACGCCTCGAAAGGCGGCCGAGCTACTTCGCGATGGCAAGACGCTGATGCTCAACGATCGGTACGGCACCGGCGTGAACATCCTCACCCAGCTGCGCGCGGTGCTGAATCCACCGTCCCTAAAGGCCAGTTACGTCGAGCGTCAGAACTTCAAGCGCGCCTTCGAACAGGCTTCTCATCGACTTCTTGCCACCATCGCCCAGCACAAGGTGGCGCTGATCGACGCGCCCGAGAACGGCTTCTATGCCGAGCTCTATTCAGAGCACAAGGTGTTCGCTTTGCCCTTCATCGAGGTACAACGCCTAGATTCTGCTTGGCAGTACTACGATGTGGGGGTCCACATGTCGGTTCTGGGCTATCGGATTTACCCATTCTACGGCACCTATGTTCCTTCCCGTCTGTCTCACCTAGAACTGTTTGGTACCTGGCTGGCACAGTACAAGGGCGTCCATGCTCGGGCCGTCGATGTGGGCACCGGCTGTGGTGTGCTCGCCTTGATGATGTGCAGGCGTGGATTTGGGGAAGTCTTGGCCACCGATATCAACCCCAACGCCATCGAGAGCGTGTCCCGCGAGATAGGCCGATTCTCCGACCCACCGCCCCTGACTCTAGCGCTGGCCGACCTGCTCGGAACGGACCCGACGCCTGTCGATGTTGTCGTGTTTAATCCACCTTGGATGCAGGGAAATGTGGATGGCGCCCTCGAACAAGCCCTGTACTACGAAGCCGGCCTCTTCGAGCGCTTCTTCGACCAAGCGTTTGAGCGGCTGACCGAGGAGGGACGTGTCGTGTTGGTGTTCTCGAACCTCATCACGTTGGTGCAGCCCGACGTACCCCATCCCATCGAGACCGAGCTTAAGCGGGGCCGGTTTACGCTGGTTCAGAAGCTGAGTCGCAAGGTAAAACCTTCGGTCCCGAAGAACGGTGGTCGTCCTAGAAAGACCCGCGAGAAGGTCGAGGTCTGGGAACTGGCGCGGGCTTAGTCGGCGGTTTGGTGGAGCGCCGCGAACGCCGGGCACGGCGAGTCCCACGTTTAGAGTGGCGCACGATGGCCCTGGATTGGGCGGTCCCGCATTAAGCGGTACGGAATT
>JAACDH010000140.1 GCA_009936995.1 Rhodobacterales bacterium | reverse complement strand
GACGACGAGGTGTTGGCCATCGACGGATATCGGGTCAGTAGCTGGAGCGACCGAATGTCCAAATACAAGCCCGAAGACACGGTTGACGTCCTCATTTCACGGCGAGGCAAGCTGCGAACCCTACCCGTGACGATGTCGACCAAGCCCGGTTCAGATTGGGCGGTGTCCATTCTCGAAGACGCAAAGCCGAACCAGCACAAACGCCGCGCCGACTGGCTGGGCCAAGCGGAAGAGACCACCGAAGACTAGCCGAGCTTTCGGTACAGGGTCATCCGGCTGATACCTAACAGCCGCGCCGCTTCGGCCTTATTGCCATCGGCCCGCGCGATCGCGGCGTGGACCATCTGGCGCTCTACCTGGGCCAGCGTTGGAAAAGGCTGGTCAGCCGCCACGTCCCATGGTGAACTCTGCGGGGGACCACTCACGCGAGCCGGAGCGCCGATCGGGGTGCCCTTATCACCGCGCTCCAGCTGAACCGCGCGCCGAAAGCTGGCCGGGAAATCTGCGATCCGAACCGAGCGACCTGGCGCCGAGACCACGGCATGAGCGATGACGTTCTCGAGCTGGCGCACGTTTCCAGGAAAACTGAAGCTCTCGAGGACTTCGAGGGCCATGGGACCCACATCGCGCACGCTCTTGCCCTCTTCGGCGGCGCTCTTACGCAGGAAGTGCTCCGACAGAAGTCGAATATCGCCGTGCCTTTCGCGAAGCGGTGGAAGATCGACCGTGAAGACGGCCAATCGGTAGTACAGGTCTTCGCGGAACCGACCACGCTTCACTTCGTCTTCGAGGTTGCGATTCGTGGCTGAGACCAAGCGCACGTCGGCCTTGAGCGTCTCGACGCCGCCCAACCGCTGATACTCGCCCTCTTGAAGGACGCGAAGCAGCTTGGCTTGGAGGGACGGGTCCATCTCGCCAATCTCATCGAGGAGAAGCGTGCCGCCGCGAGCCAAGTCGAACCGACCCAGTTTCCGATTTGCCGCGCCCGTAAAGGCACCCTTTTCGTAGCCGAAGAGCTCTGCCTCGAGCAGTTGGTCGGGGATTCCGGCGCAGTTGACCGCCACAAATGGCCCATCCCGACGGGGACCACCAGCGTGGACGGCCCGGGCAATGAGCTCCTTACCGGTGCCACTTTCCCCGCGTACCAGAACTGGAACCTTGGAGTCGAGCGCGTGTTCCAGCGACCGAAACAGCGTCCGCATGGCCGCCGACCGCGTGATCATCGTGTCGAAGGCGCTAGGCAGCGATGCATTGCCGACCACCGCTGCCCGATAGGCCTGCCAAGCCCCGCGAACCGTGTCGACCAACCGTTCGACCAAACGGGTCTTGTCGATGAAGTCGAAGGCGCCGTGCTGGATAGATTCGAGGGCGAGGGTGGTGCTGGTATACGAGGTGAGCAGGATGACCGGATTATCGGGTGCGATCTTGGCTAAATCTACCATGAGGTCGGGGCCGAGCCCATCGGGTAGCCGAACGTCGAGCACCATCACACCGCGAAATCCCGCCTGGACCTTTTGACGGGCCTCGGCGCAGTTTCCCGCTTGCTTGACCACCATGCCGGCTGAGGTGAGCACGTCGGACACCAACTCGCGGATCGCTGGATCGTCATCAACTGTCAGGACGTGTTCGCCAGCCATCTTCCGTGCACTCCTCCCCCCACCAGCCTATCGGTTCTGAACGGCGGCTGCATCTGCATCGTCGTTCAGCGCTACAGGAAGGAGTTGGGATGCGTGAATTCGATGGCGTGTGGTCGCTAGAGGGCGTTGAGGCGAATGGCGCCATCGCTCCCAAGTCCGCGGTGTACACGCTGTTGGAGGATGGACCGGACCTTGTGGCTCATCTTCGGTGGCGACCGGCCAGCGGCCCCGTTCAGCAGACCGGCTACCGGGTGCGGCTCGATGGTAACCGGCGCGAGCTTCCCGGTGTAGACGGGGTGGAACTCAGTGGTGAATGGGTGGATGACGTACTGCACACCTCGGTATTCGCAAACGATGTGCGGGTGTCTCATAGTGAGTGCAGAGTGATCGAAAACGATCGGATGTCGGTCCTCCAACAGCACTTCGACGCCGAAGGAACCATCTCCAGCACGCAAATCTACCGAAGAAGCGCCGTAAAGCAGGTGCTCGTCTACCGACGAGATCTGAAGATGCGAAAGGGTAAAATTGCCGCCCAATGCGCCCATGGCGCCATGGCCGTGTTCTTCCGGCGACAGCCAAAAACCCGGCCGGTGAACCATCTAGACGTCCCCCTAGACGGGCCGATGGCCGCTTGGGTGCGCCGCAGCTTCGCCAAGATCGTGCTGTCGGTCGAGTCCGAAGACGACTTGCTCACCATTCACAGCGCAGCCCAAGAGGCGGGCATTCCCTGCGCCGTGATCACCGACTCCGGCCGAACCGAGTTCAAGGGCGTACCTACACGCACGGTTGTCGCAATTGGCCCTGGAGAGATCAGCGAAATCGACGCAATCACCGGACCGGAGGGCGTTGTTGCCACCAAGTTGGCGTGACCGAAGATCAACGCGCCGGCATCAGTCCCCGTAAGTTGAAATCGACAACGGCGGCGGCGAGGGCGCCCACATCCAGGTCGGCGTCGGACGCCACGATGTACCGCTGAACTACGGCCCGTAGGCTGCCAAGAATACAGGTCGCAGCTACCTCGGTGTCCACCACGGACCGAGTCATGCCCACACTGGCCCCGAGGGTCAAGGCCGCCCCAAGATACATGCCGAGCTCGCCATAAAACTGGGTGAGCCGATCGTCGACAGTGGCGTCTAGGCCGACGGCCTCGCGGAAGATAATACGGGTAAGTGGCCGATTGTTCTTTGCCGTCGTCAGCACGCCAGCCACAATCTGTCGCAGCTGCGCTTCGGTAGTGGCTGCCTCGGGGCCCCGCTCAACGCCGCTGACGCTGTCCCGGAGGGTCTGTAGGAGTCCGTCGAGGAGTTCGAGAAAGATGGCGTCCTTACTGTCGAAGTACGAATAGAACGTGCCTCGGGCCACACCAGCGGCCTTGACCACATCCGAGACCGCGGTGCCGTGGTAGCCCTTTTCCGCAAACACCTGAAGCGCGGCGTCGAGGATTTCAGCCCTTCGTTGCTCGCGAACCGCCTCGGCTCTAGTGGTGCGTCCATCAGACATTGCTGCCCTCCCAGTATTCATCCACCGGTCTGGCGACCTCCGCATGGGCTTGGGTCACCAGGTGCTTTAAATCGGCGTCAGACAGGTGTTTGGTGGGGATGGGCGCACCCACGTGCACCGTGACGTCGCCAGGGCGCATCACGCCGCTCCCCTTGCGTAAGACCCCAAACATTCCAGTCACCGACACCGGAACAACCGCCACTCCTGCGTCACGAGCAATTCTGAAAAATCCCTTTCTAAACTTAGCTACTCGGCCATCCTTGGTGCGCGTTCCCTCGGGGAAGACCAAAATACTGTGCCCCAGCGCAAGCTCGGCCTCGACGTCCGCCTGCAGCCGCTCCAGCTGTTTGCGGTGTCCTTTTTGAACCGCGATGGTGCCGCGCTGTCTCATGAACCAACCGTACACCGGAACGTCAAAATGGGCAGCCAATTCCACGCCCTGTTTGAAGTGCGGGGTGCTGTTGTACATGGTGACGTGGTCGAGCAAGTTTACGTGATTACACGCGAAAATATAGGGAGTGTGGTCGTCGACATCTGGGTGGACAATCGCCTTCCAGGTGCTACCCGTGGTCCACACCTGGCCCCAGCAGTACAGCCGAGACAGGCGCTCGGTTCGGTCGGACGGCCAGATCGCCGCCGAGATCATCATCAGGCTCATCATCGGCACCAGCCACATCAGGCTGACCGTCCACAGCAACACCGAGCGCACGCGGACCCAGAGGGTCACCGGCAAGGTGCGTGGATCGGGACGAGCGCTCATGCAATGAACGCCACAGCGCCGGGCACGATGTCGAGGGTCTGGAGCTGCAGTGACAGCACCTCTCCATCCACCATCACGTCGATCTTGTGGTCGAGATCAAACGCCACATGAGTGGTTTGATGAGACTCCGTCTCCTTCATATCAACGTGGGTGCCCTGAAAAATCCTCGGGAAGCAGCTGGCGAATCGTCGACGATGCATCCAGCCCACATGCACCACATCAAACTTACCGTCGCTGGGGTCTGCGTTGGGGGCCATGCACATTTGACCGCCGGTGTATTTGCTATTGCTAAAGGTGATGAGCGTATGACGGCGATCGTTCCGGTCGATGCCGGCCCCCTGAAACACCACCACCGGATGCTTTAGACGGACCATACACACACCCACTGCGGCGATGTATCCGGCCACACCGAGCGGCTTAAAGCGCCGGTTGGTGACGGCTCCAGCCTCGGCCGTAAACCCGACAGAGAGCAGGTTGATGTAGTGAAATTCGCCTGCCGAATGGGCACAGTGGACCAGGTCACAGCTTCGGCGCTTGCCCGCCAAGATGGCGTCGAGCGCCGCCTCGGGGGTGTTGAGGTCGAAGTCGCGCATGAACGAGTTGCCGGTTCCCAGCGGCAAGACCCCGAGAGCGGGTGTGCGTCGCCCCTTCGTCTTCGGAAACAGACCGTTCACCACCTCGAACAAGGTGCCGTCTCCACCGACAGCGATAATCTCATCCGCGCCCGCTTCTGCTGCTTGTTGGGCGAGCTTAGAGGCATCTCCAGGACCCGTGGTTCGGTAGACACGAACGCCCTTTCCATCGGATTCTAGTCGAGACCGCCAGGGGGCAAACTTACGCCCGGCGCGTCCACCACCCGCAGCTGGATTCAGAATAATCGCACGATGAGCCATGGTTACACACCACTCAATTGGTCGCGACCGGCATCGGCACGCACCTGTTCAGCCAAGATGGAGCGCTTGATCTTCATGCTGGCGGTCCGGGGGAACTCGGTGGACCACCGAAGCCAACCCACCAGTCGTTTGTGTTCGGGTAGACGTCGATTGGCGGTTCGCAAGGCTCGAACCAACGCCATCTCGTCTTCCTCCGGGCGAATCACCGCCACCAGCTCGCCGTTCTCAAGGCCGGCGCCTGGCCAAAGGTACTGCGACGCATAAATAGCCAATTCCTCGCAGGGAACCTCGGACAGCGCCCCCTCAACGTCCTCGGGGTACACGTTCTTGCCGCCGGGTGTGACGATCATATTCTTGGAACGCCCCACCAAATGGAGATGATCGGAGGCATCGAGCCAGCCCACATCTCCGGTGTGCAGCCACCCCTCTCGAAGCGTCTCGGCGGTGAGCTCGGGCTCGTCGAGGTAGCCGTCCATCAGCGTCTCGCCACGGACCAGAACCTCGCCAACTCCTGAAGAATCGGCATCGAAAATGCGCAGTTCAACGCCGTCGACAGGCTTGCCCACGCTGTCGGCACGGAAAGGGCGGAGGCCGTTGACGGTGACCACCGTGCAGGCCTCGGTCAGCCCGTAGCCGATGACTACGGGAATGCCGATCTTGTAGAAGAACTCGGCCGCCTGACGGTCGGTGGGCGCACCGCCGCAGAACACGAACCGCAGCTTGCCACCGAATCCTTCGTGAAGTGGCTTGAGCAATCGGGCAGAGAGCGCGTGGTTCGGCCCCTTGTCCGTAAGCTTACTGTTCACCTCGAGCAGGGTGTCGATGGCTTGACGCTTCCAGCCCGGGAGCTCGTCGAGCTTCTCACGAATGGCACGCTCAACTGCGGTGAGAATCATGGGACCCACCGCCATATGAGTGATCCCGTAACGTTTCATCGTGCCGCGAAGCTGCTCGGGGCGCAGGGTGCGTTGGTGAACGACCGTGGCGCCGCAGACCAGCGGTCCCACAAAGCCAACCATGAAGTCGATGGCGTGGTTCGTCGGCAGTATACTGAAGTATCGGTCGCCCGGTGCCATCGGGAACACGTCGAGAAGCGCTTCGAGCTGGGAGAGGTAGGCACCATGGGACAGAATACACCCCTTGGGCGTACCACCTGTACCCGAGCTATAAACCAGGGTGGCCTGGTCCGACCGTTTGCGCGGCACCGCCTGCGAAGTGCCGTCGCTTGGCAGATCTTCCCACCGGTGGGCGCCGTTCAGCTCGGCGTCGGCGGGTGCCTCGGCGACCCACACCTCTTTTGCTACGATGGGGCTGGTGAATCGACGCCACAGTCCATACTCGATGACCACGACTTTCGGCTTGGCGTGGGCGAGGAGTGCCGCCTGTTCGGGCGCAGTGAGTTTGTAGTCTAGGGGCACCAAAACCGCCCCACGCCGGAGCGCGCCCGTTGCCGTAAACAGCCATTTGGACTGGTTACTCATCAGCAGCGCCACCCGATCTCCGGCGCCGATATCCGCGTCTTGGAGGCGGCGAGCCACCCGGTGGGAGATGCGCCGAAAATCGAGGTACGACCAGCGACCGACTTCGCGAGACCGAGAGGCTTCGATGAGGGCCTCAGACGACTTGAACTGGATGAGCGCGTCGTCTAGGAGCTCGCCCAGGGAGCCGTAGCCGTCCACCGAGGTGCGAACGACGCTCATTGACGGGCCTGGATGACGTCGGCGAGGCCGCCAAGGGTATTCACGCCCTGAATTTCGTAGTCGGGAATCTCTATGTCGAAGGCCTCTTCCAAATCAGTGAGCAGATCGAGCGCTTGGAGGCTATCGATGTCGAGGGTCTCGAACAGGTCGTCCGTCGGTGCCAGCGCTTGAGCCGCGGGGCCAAAACGCTTGACCGCAAGCTCGGTCAGACGCACGAGAATGGAAGTGGACATGGATTCCTCAGCGGGGTGCCCTGGGCTCTATCTCAACTAGACTGACATGTCAGTCCAATTATGTAATTGCCGACTCATTCGCCTTAGCGCCAGTGGATGGCCCAAAACTTGTGCGTTGATCGCGTCCACTCGGTTAACCCCCCGTCCATCGCCACGGAGGCGCCGCCGCTGAACGGCCGCGACTATCCGTCTGGGAGCCCCAATGGCCAACGCATTCATCGACCGTACCACCGTCCACGCCTGGTCCGAGGACATGTCCGACAACTCCGACAACCACCAGTCGGCCCTCACCCGCCTGCTCAAGGACCAACGTCGCCTCACCCGCTTCGTCGAAGAAAACGCCGCCAGCATGCATCCGGCAACCAGTGGAATCGCGTCATACATGATCGGCGTGGTCACCCGTATGTTCGACCTCGCGGGCGGAAAGCTAAAGGCCGCCACCTGGGAGCAGGTCCGCGCCGCCGAAGCCAAGGTGATAGCCGCGGTCCCCGAGCTCCTGCCCGTCGACGACGACTTCGCCGACCGCGCTCGCGCCGTCTCTTGGCGTGCCCAGCCCCACATCCTCGACGAAGCGCTGATGGCCCTGTTCGCTACCCATCCAGACGATCTGGCCGAGCAAGAAAAGGACGAAGAGAACGAAGAAGCGGCCGACAAAGACGAACTCTTCAAGATCTACCTGCTGATGTGGGTCGCCACCGAAGTGCTCGACGGCAACTGGCGTCCCTTCAAGGACTTCAGCGGCGAAGCCGAGTACGCGTACCACCACATTGCGCCCAAGAAGCGCGGCGACACCGAAGCAGCGGAAGCATAATGGACCAAAGGGCCAAGGGATGTCTGGCCGCCGCCGCGTTCACCGTGGTGGGTGGAACCCTGCTGTGCGGCGGTTCCTGTGTCGTCGGCGTTCTTTGGGGACCAACTTGGGCCTTGAGCACCATCGTTCAAGAGGAGCCCTTGGCATTTGAGGCCGTCCTCGACAATCAGTCCACCGCCGACCAAATCGTCGAGCGCCTGAACGTTGAGCTCACCGAGACCCGCACCACGCGGGTCACCGCAGCGCAGCTCAATACCCTGGCAAGCGATTTCATCCGAGACGAAGACGGCAAGGTTGCGTTCACCTTCGACGGCCAGCATGGCCTCTTCGAGTTCTCGGGCAACATGGGTGAAAACGGCGAACAAGCCTGGATAAACGGCGCCTTAGGCGGCACCTTCGCGATGGAGAAGGGCCGGTTTACCACCGCCAATATCGACGTCGCTCGCCTGGGCTCATGGGACGTCAGCAGCCTGCTCACGGGCGCGCCCATGGTCGCCGACCTCAATCGTTCCATGGACGAACAGCGTTCAGAAAACGTTGATTTCGCGGCGATGCAAGACGCCATCGAGAAGCTCGCGGTCGAGAACGATGAACTCACCATCACCACCAACGACCACTGGGAAGCCGCCGTCGAGGCCATGGCAGACTGACCCAGTCAGCGACGCGCTAGCGAACCACTTCGCCGGGGTCAGCGTTGACGCCCACCAAGTCGACCACAGACTTCGCGCCCGCCGCTAGCAGCATACCCTCGCTCATCACACCGCGCATCTTGCGGGGCGCCAGGTTGGCCACCACCACCACCTTACGTCCGACAAGCTCGTCGGCGCTGAAGCGGCTCTTGATGCCAGCTACGATGGTCCGCGGACGCTCCTCGCCGATGTCTACCGTCAACACCAACAGCTTGTCGGCGTCGGGGTGAGGTTCGGCGGAGAGCACCGTGCCGGCCTTCAGTGAGATCTTCTCGAAGTCTTCGAACTCGATGATCTCGGCGGGGCCACGCTTGGCCTTCTTCTTGTTCTTCGGCTTCTTAGGCGCCTCGACAGGAACCGCCGAAGGAAGGAG
>JAACDH010000701.1 GCA_009936995.1 Rhodobacterales bacterium | reverse complement strand
TGTCTTCGACCAACAGATGTCCACCACCACCCGCATCATCGCCAATCTCACGATGGCCCTCGACGCCACACTGATCCTTCAAAGCGCGGCGGCGACTAAAGTTACCGCCCCCAAGCCGGCCGCGCTCACGGTGCCGACCGAGGCCACCGCGGTAGTGTTGCCGCCACTCCCACCTACCTGGCGACGCCCCTCACCGCCGGCCCCACCGCTCAAGCTCTTCGGTGTAGGCCTCAACGTCTTCGGCCTGCGCACCGTTCCCCTGGTCGACCGAGTACGGCCCCGCGACCAGATGTGGGACGCCCTCACCGACGCCATTGAGACCCAGAGCACCCGCTTGGTGGTTCTCCACGGCGCATCCGGTAACGGAAAGAGTCGTCTGGCCCAATGGATCTCGCGACGCGCCCACGAAGTTGGAAACGCCAACGTGCTGCGGTGCATCCACGGTCCCACCCAAGGTCCAATGGACGGACTGCGGTCCATGCTGGCAAGACACTTCTCCACCAATGGACTTGAACGAGCCCACCTCGACGAATACCTATCTGCCAATATTCACGCACCCGATGCCGTCGATCTACCCGCACTCATCGAGTTCCTAAATCCGGCAGACGCCAAAGAGTCAGGTGGGATCAGGCTCGTTACCCAAGAAGAGCGCTGGGTAATCGTCGAGCGAGTCTTCGTGAAGCTCGCCACACATCGGCCCCTGGTGGTTTGGCTCGACGATGTGCAGTGGGGCAGTGACGCCCTCGGCTTCGCCCAGTGGTTGCTCAACCGCCGTCCCGTAGGCGCCATTTTGTTTTTGTGCACCGCACAATCCGAGGCACTAGCCGAGCGTGAACAGGCCCAAGCCGCGCTCAATTTACTGGTCTCACACCCCCATGCTCAACTCCTCCCTGTCCACCCACTCGCACCCGAGGACCGCATCGACTTGGTTCGTGCGCTTCTGGGTCTAGAAGGCGAACTTGCACAACAGCTCGCCGACCGTACAGCGGGAAACCCGTTGTTTACCGTCCAACTGGTGGGCGACTGGGTCAGCCGCGGCGTGTTGGTCCCCGGTCGAGATGGCTTTCAGCTTCGCGCGGGTGAACGCGCCGTGCTGCCCGACAACCTCCACCAAGTGTGGTCTGAACGGGTCGAGCGCCTGCTGGCCGAGCGCCCTCTGTCACACCGACACGCCCTCGAGATCGCCGCGGCATTGGGCCAAGAGGTGGATGCTACAGAGTGGGGATTGGTGTGCGCCAACGTCAAGATTACTGTGCCTGTCGATCTTGTCGAAAAACTCATCGAGGCCCGTCTCGCGGCCCCTGCCCAGCACGGTTGGGCCTTCAGCCACGGCATGCTGCGAGAGAGCCTGCAGCGTATCGCCCGTGAAGCTGGACGATGGACCGGCCACAACGAGGCCTGCGCAATCGCTCTCGGCCAACTCCGTCAGCCCAGCCTCGAAGCGCGACTCGGACAGCATTGGTACCAAGCAAACAACTGGAGTAGCGCCGCCGAGCTCCTCCGCCGCGGCGCCGTACAACGGGTGGACAACTTCGACGCCGCCCGGGCGGTGCCCCTGCTCCGGCTCTCCATAGACGCACTTCGGCGGGGTGGTGTCCCCGAACGAGATATTCGTTGGGGCGAAGTCTGGCTCGAGCGTGCACGGTGCCTACAGCAACTCGGCCAAAGCGACGACTCTCTTCGAGACGCCCAACGGGTTCGCACCCGGGCCCTCCGACACGGCTGGCGCTCACAATATCCTAAGGCCGGCCATCGTATCGGCGATAACCTGCGTATTCGAGGAGATACAGCAGGGTCACGGGCCTCCTATGCCGAGTCCATTGACGCCTTCGAGAAGCACCCGAAGCTCGATCAACAAGGCCTGGCTGACGCGCTCGTGTCGATGTCCAACATCGATATCCTCGGCGGCGATCTTAACGCCGCCCGGGCCGCGCTAAAACGCGCCGAGGCCGTGTTCACCACCATGCAAAGCGCCGCTGGGCTCTCCCGAGTCCTCCGCTTCTACGGCGACATCGCCCGCCAAGAGCCCCGATACGAGGACGCTCGGGCCCTGTTTGCCCGCTCCCTGATCGAAGCCCAAAAGACCGGCGTCCGGGCCGACGCCAGCAGCGCACTGCACGGAATCGCCGAGATAGATCGCCTCACTGGGAAACTCGACGCTGCCGAAGAAGGCTACCGCCACTGCATCGACATGGCAGATGCCATTGGACGTAATACCAGTATCACCCAGCTCAATCTTGGCCTCTGCCTCATCGCCCGGGGCGACTACAACCAGGCCCATGCGCTCATTTTTCCGGTGTTCAACGAGTGGGCCGAACAACAACGCCGGGGCTATGTTGCCGTCGCCCACGCCGCCCTGCTGCCCATCTCCGCCGGCCGTAACGACTGGTTGGCCCTAGATACCCATCTCTCCGGGTTCATCTCATTGGCCGCCAGTACGGGCATGACCGACATCGACAGCGCCCACGGCGCCGAGCTCGCCGGCAACCTCGCCAAAGAGGCGGGGCAGGTCACTCGGGCCGCCCAATGCTGGGAAATCGCGGCAAGTACGTGGGAAGCCCTCAACGAGGTGGATAGAGCGGACGCAGTCTTGGCCCGCATCCGGGAACTGGAGACCCTGTGAATACCCATGAGCTGCGACTTGCGCGCATCCGAACCGCCCTCGACCAGCGCTTGTTTCACGTCAGAGTTGCGGTAGAGTCTGTGTACCACCGACACAATGTGTCTGCGATTCTGCGCACGGTAGACAGCATCGGCATCCATCATGTGCACTTGGTCGAGGGTCACTTCACGCCAGCGAAGGGCGCCGCACGGGGGTCCGACCGATGGCTCAACCTGCATCGCGAGCCGGATCCAGTGACCGCCATCCAGAACATCCAGGCCGCCGGCTTCCGCATCTACATCGCCGATCTGTCCCAAGACGCGGTGCCGCCCGAGCGAGTCCCTCTAGATAAGCCCGTGTGCCTTTGGTTCGGTGCGGAGCTCGCCGGCGTGGGCGCCGAAGCCAAGGCTGCCGCCGAGGGCGTCGTCACCGTACCCATGCGTGGACTGGCACAACCCCTCAATGTCAGCGTCGCCGCCGCGCTCACTATGCGCCCTGTTGCCGAGCGCGCACACCTCCTGGGCCCCTCAGCCTTCCTCTCCGACGAGGAACGCGAGTCCGTCTGGAAAAGCTGGGTGCAACGCGAAGACGACATGCGCAATGGCGTCCGCAAGCGCGGCATCATCGACGTCCCCCACCCATGACGCTCAAAGCTCAGATCCAATCTGAACTTCGCGAACTACAGGCCCTGGCCCAACAGACGCCCAGCGCGGCGCTAGGTGACGGAAGCTGGCTGTTGCTGGCCATCCGCGAGAGCTTTGACGGTTACACGGACGACACCCATATCCACTCGCTCCGCACGCAACATCCGGGTCAGACAGACGTCCACGACCTGGCCCAGGCGCGAATCTCGGACGCCACCAAGCGCGCCACCATCGCAGGCGGGCTGTCCGCGGGCGCCTATGCCAGCGTGGTCATGGCGACCCTCGCCTCAGGTGGACTGGCCGGCATCACGCTGCCCGCTGCGGCCGCCGCGTTCGCCGCCGATCTCTATTACGTCACCCGGGTTCAGCTGCGGTTGGCCTGGGACCTCTCGGTCATCTACGACACGCCACTGAACATCCAGGACGACACAGACCTGCGCGCCCTCACCCGGGTCGCCTTCGGGGTGGAGCTCGACCAAGAGGCCCACCACGCCACCAAAGGTCTTGCTCCCCTGGCCTCACGTCTGGGCACCCGAGCGACCACCTCCATCGTGCGGCTTGCCAGCCGCCCTGCCCTGCAAACGGTCGGCCGCACCCTCGCGCTGCGAAGCCTGGCCAAGTTCGCCATTCCCGCCATCGGCGTCCCGCTGTGCGCCGGCATCAACTACCTCACCACCCGCTCCATCGGATACGCCGCCCGCGACATCTTCCGGGGGCAAGATCGCGCCCGAAGACTAGCCTGTACCCTGCGAAGCGCGCCAAACCAGCAGCTCCTCTCCCGAACCGTGCTGCTCATTCTCCGGGCCGACGGGCGACTCCGTGCCGCCGAATCCGCCCTGGTCGACGACCTCATCCAAGGCTGGCCGGACGCCGGGCTCGTCACCCTTGACGCCCAGCGCGACCTGGCCACCAGCACCTCCCAGCTGTATACCCAGCTGGCCGACGCCTCCCCCGATGTGCAGGCGCTGGTGTTCGAGTCCGCGGTACACGCAGCGCTCCTCGACGGCGAGCTTCATTCGGACGAGTCGAAGGTGCTGGGCGAGCTGGCGAAGGTGTGCGGCCAAGTATGGAATGCAGAACGGGCCGCCCAGATTCAGGCGGCGCACCGATAGCCTCCCAAAGTTCAACATCGGTGTCCAAGCCCATCCCACGCATGCGTCGTCGGCCGGAACACCGTCGAGGCTACTACGGGCAGGTCCAGCTGTGGTCGTCGAAGGTGTCTTGCTGCACGCCCTGGGGGTCCGAGTGGTGGTGGTCGATGCGGTCGATGCGATGGTCTACCACTGGATCGTACGTCCAGGTGCTAGCGACGGTTCGGCCTTCTGCGCCGTCGAGGGCGAACCCGACCTCGACGCGTTCGGTGGGCCGACCGTCGGACGTCCAGGTTTGATCGATTGCGAGGTTGATGATGCCGTTGGCGCCAACGTCGTCCACCTGGGTGAGCAGCAGATCGCCGTCGTAGGTATACACGCTCCGGAACCGAACCACATCGTCTGGGAAGTACTGAACCACCAGGCCATCTCGGCTTCCGGGCCCGCTGTACTGATACTCCCAAGTGAGGCCCACGTTGCCGTTCTCGCTGTAGTCGTAGTAAACGAAGGCCACGCGCTGCTCTGCGTCGTAGGTGTAGGCCACATATGTCTCGATGGTGCCATCGCCGTTCGAGTCGGTGCGGCGAGCGCTCACGTTACCGTCGGCATTGTACTCAACCGAGATGGCGCTGTTCGGCACGCCATCGTCAGTGGTGTCGGTGGTGGTGAGGATGAGCTGGTCGTTGGCGTCGTAGGTGTACTCCCACCGCTCGTTGACACCGCCATCGGCGTAGTAGTCGGCCTCGCCCATGAACGGCAACTCGCGATCGTCGTAGAACAGGGTGAACACGTAATCGACCGCGCCATTACCGGTGTTGTCCGACTCCACACGCTGCTGGCAGTTGGCGTTGGTCGTCTGGATATTCGACTGCGTGGCAGTGGTGCCGGTGGTGGTGCCGGTGGTGG
>JAACDH010000700.1 GCA_009936995.1 Rhodobacterales bacterium | reverse complement strand
TCTCGGAGTTCTGGAAGGCCCTCGACGCGCGCGGGTTCACGTCGGAAAACACGCTACGAATTGTAGTGAACGACCACGGAGAAGGGCTAAATTGGCCCGGACACCACGGTCGGGGTCATGGCAATATGACCTACCAGAGCTCAGTGTCGATGCCGTGGATCTTAAACGGCCCAGGCGTGGCCCAAGACCACCGAATTCAAGGGATCGCCTCCCAAGTCGACCTGGTACCCACCGTGCTGGGGCTGCTGGGCTTGAGCGGCTACGAAGGACCCGGACACAACTGGCAGTCCCAAGTAAGGGGAGCGCCGCGCACCGACCGGGACTGGGCCATCGTGGACACGTGGTTCCGAAAGTCGGCCAAGACGGCCATCTACACCGAAAGCACCTACTGCGAGCTGGACGCATCCGAGGCCTCCCAGCAGCCGCAGGTGACCTGCTTTGACCGACTGGCGGATCCAAACGCGATGTATCCAATCGACCACAACGACGCCGCGTTGGTCCAACAGCTCACCGACTGGCGAGCCGACGCCATTGATGTCTTCGCGTCCTACCCCCATACCCGCGATACGATACTGTCCACCCCCGAAGAGTCGATGCTCGAAGCCCTTGGCTATACCGAAGGCGGCGACGGAGCCCCCCAACCGGAGCCGAGACGTTAACGCAGCTGAGTGCTACGAAAACGACCGGGCATACAACGCTGTAATCGCAGCTTTGCCAGTCTCTTTCAGATAGCGCGTGCCCGTACCGGTGAAGTGAATGGTGCGGATGGTGGGCTCGCCGGGGACCCAGTCCTCGCCATTCCACTTGAACCAGTAGTCCTTGTCTTGGTCGAAGACCCAGAGGTCTTTGTTCCACATTCGGGCCAGCTCGACAGACCAGCCGGTGCCGCCCACTACGGTGCCGTCTTCTTGGATGGCACCCACCACAAACACCTGCTGACTGCGGCTGACCATGTGCCAGAGCGTCTGCAGTACGCGACGAATTAGGCCACCTTCGGCGTTGTAGGTTCGAGACAAGCGCTTTGAGACATAAGCCAGGCTGACGTCGCCGGCAGCGAGCTCTCGTGGCGAGAGCAGGTAGCTGCCCTGGTTGCGCTCTTGTCGGTGACCGTCGAAGGTGAAGTTCACCTCGAGCACACCCAGTCGATTGGCAGCCTCACCAAAGGCCACCTCGGCGCCCCGGGCACCACCGCTGTACATCGTGCAGTCTTCTGGAGCGACCCGAGTAACTGCGTGGGTAATGGGCTCGGCTCGGCCGGCGCGAACCAAGAGCGTGTTGGGGTCGAGGGAGACCTCAAGAGACTTCGCATCGTGCGGGCTGCGATGCAGCGAAAGGCAGATATCTCGACCCTTTGGGGTGAGGCGCAGGGAGAGCGAGACGTGCTCGAAGAGCAGCGGAGCCAGCTTGCCGTCGTCGCTGCGGAAACATACCCAGATCGGCACATTCAGCGCCTGCGCCAGCGCTCGGAGGCCGGGCAAATGGGAGGCCACGTCGTCGAGGCCGTCGAGCACCAGCAGCTTAGGCTGGAACTGCATGACGTCGGCCAGCATCTGTAGACTGACCTTGATGGCGTTGGCGTCGAAGGGCCGATCCAAGTAGCTGTGGATCATGCGGTGGCGCTCGGCCGTCAGCTGAGCCGACGACCAATCGCGGGCCTGGCTGTGCCGGGCGACGCTCTTGAAGACCGTGTCGTAGTGCGCGCGGGCGCTGTCTACGGTGTCGTGAACCGCGACGTGCAGCACCGACAGATCTCTGAGCAAGTAGTCCAGAGCTATGTGGGCGAGCAAGGCGCTCTTCCCCATGCCTGGACGTGCAGAGATGACTCCCAATTGTCCGGGGGCCAGACCGCCGTCCAGCGCGGCGGCGAGCACGCCAATGGGACTTCCTTCGTACACCATGGAGACTCTCCGGCTCTATCTAGACAGCGTGAAGCCGTAGTAAAGCTACTTCTTCTTGTTGCGGGACTCTTCAAAGGCTGCGCGAAGCTCCGTGGCCACAACATCGGGCGCCTTAGAGTACTTCGAGAACTCCATGGAGGACTCCGCCTTGCCCTGGGTACCCGAGCGAAGCGCCGTGGAGTAACCGAACATCTCGGCGAGGGGAACCTCGGCCTCGACGCGGCTGAAGCCCTCATCTTCGGTGGAGCCAATGACCATGCCGCGACGGCTCATTAGGGTCCCGACGATGTTGCCGTGGAACTCTGCCGGACCTTCGACCTCGACCTTCATGATCGGCTCGAGGATTTGCGGCTTGGCGCGCGCGTAGACTTCACGCCAAGCACCGCGAGCGGCCTCTTGGAATGCGACGTCGCTGGAGTCGACCGAGTGAGCGGCACCGTCGTTCAAGGTGATCTTGACGGCGTTGACCGGCTGACCGATGAGCAGGCCCTTCTCCATCATGGACTTGAAGCCCTTCTCGACGGCGGAGATGAACTCGCGGGGAATGGCGCCACCGCGGATCTTGTCGTCGAAGCTGTAGCCCTCGCCCTCTTCGGCGGGCTCGACAAAGCCGGCAACCCGACCGTACTGACCTGAACCACCGGTCTGCTTACGGTGCGTGTAGTTGAAGTCGGCGCGCTTGGTGATGGTCTCGCGGTAGGCCACGCGGGGAGGAGACACGTCGATGGGTACTTGGTACTCGCGGCGCATGCGCTCGATGTACACGTCGAGGTGAAGCTCTCCCATGCCCGAGATGATGGTGTCGCCGGACTCGGGGTCGGAGCCGACGCGGAACGTCGGGTCTTCCTTGGAGAAGCGCTGCAGAGCCTTGGAGAGGTTCTGGGTGGCCTTGGAGTCCTTGGTGGTGATCGTGTAGTGGATGACCGCGTCGGGGACGTGGATAGACGTCATGGACAGGTCGAGCGTGCCATCGGTGAAGGTGTCACCGGAGTGGCAGTCCACGCCGAACAGGGCCACGATGTCTCCAGCGCCGGCCTCTTCGATGTCTTGCATCTCGCTGGAGTGCATGCGAACCAGGCGGCCAACCTTGACCTTCTGCTTGGAGCGCTGGTTGTACAGGAACGTGCCCTTGCGGAGCATGCCGCCGTACACGCGGATGTAGGTGAGCTGACCGTAGCGGCCCTCTTCGAGCTTGAAGGCCAAGCCGATGAAGCCGTTGTCGCTGTTGGACTCGATG
>JAACDH010000699.1 GCA_009936995.1 Rhodobacterales bacterium | reverse complement strand
GAGAGCGTTGTTCGCTGCTCTGTCGTGGTGGGCTCCCCCACCGGTCTTTGCTCTGGTGAGCGGTTGCGGCGCTGTCGGGGCGACGCTTGTTTGGACGCTCCTTTCTGCGGGCGGAGTCGTCTGCGGGGCGCTTGGGACTGAAGGGCTTGGCGCCGATGGGGCGCGGCGTAGGGCCGACCGAAGAGACCTTTCGCTTCTTTCGCGGCGCCAGTCCGAGGGCCTCACGTTTGGCCGCGTCCTCGCGCTCCATCGCAATGATCTCGTCGAGGAGCGAGCTGGTATCTGCCTTCCTGGTGGATCCCTTGAATCGGCCGGTGAGCTTGCTGTCGGGCCGCAAAACGTTTCGCTCGTACATGTCCCACATCTCTTCGCCGTAGCGGGTGCCCCGTAGACCGGTGGCGTACTTGGCGAGGAACGACGTGAGGTTGCTGACGTCGCGAACCAGGAGCTTTCGCGCGTTTCGATTGTGGGCTGGGTCCACCGCTTGGGGGAAGTCGATAATGACCGGGCTGAATTCACCCATCAATACGTTGAAATCTGATAAATCACCATGAACGATGCCAGCGCAGAGCATCTTCACCACCTCGCGGAGCAGGAAGTGGAAAACGTCCCACGCCTCGTCCTCGTCGAGGGTGACGTCGACGAGTCGGGGTGCCGGCTCGCCGTTGTGGTCGGTGACCAGCTGCATAATCAGCACGCCATCGATGAAGTCGTACGGCTCGGGTACGACAACGTCGGCTTCGCGAAGTCGATAGATCATGTCGACTTCGGTGGCCCGCCAACTTTGTTCTTCTTCTTTCTTTCCGAACCGGGATCGTTTGCCCATGGCTCGCGCAGAGCGCGTATTGCGAACCTTGCGGCCTTCGACGTAGTCGGACCGGTTCTTGAAGCTTCGGTTGGAAGCCTCTTTGTACACTTTAGCGATACGCACTTCGCCCATGGAACGCACCAGATAGACCTGGGCCTCCTTGCCGCTTTGTAGCGGGCGAAGAACCTCGTCAATGGTGCCCTGGTCGAGCAGTGGAATCAGGCTGGCGGGTACCCGCATCCCGTGGGACCTCCTAGTTGGGCTGAACCCCTTATGGTCCAGCAGTCATGGGACTTTGGGCCGCTTCCTGCAATGCGACCCATGGATTCTGTGGGTACAATGACACGCGAGATCGTCCCCCACAAGTCTCGCTGCCTCGCAGGATGAGGCTGGAGAAGCTATTGCCCAATCTCCAGCAACTCCTGAGAGACCTCTTGGCCAGCTTGGATACGCGAAATCTCATCGAACCGCTTCTTCGCTCCCTTGCCGAGGCCGGCTACGAAGAACCCACGCCGATTCAGGCCGAGGCGATCCCACCACTGCTTGCTGGGCGCGATGTCCTAGGCTGTGCTCAGACGGGGACTGGAAAGACCGCTGCGTTTGCGCTTCCAGTGCTCCAGAACCTGTCCACCCGCGACGAAAGCGGGGGAAAGGTGCCGATCCGGGCGCTGGTGTTGTCGCCCACCCGCGAGCTCGCCGCCCAAATTGGCGCGAGCTTTGAGAATTACGGCAAGTACCTGTCGATTCGCTCGACGGTGATTTTTGGCGGCGTCGGTCAGAACCCACAGGTCCGAGTGCTCAACCGCGGTGTCGATATTCTCGTCGCGACCCCTGGTCGTCTGCTCGACCTCATCAATCAGGGCTACGTCCGCCTCGATCGCGTCGAGTTTTTCGTCCTAGACGAGGCCGACCGCATGCTCGACATGGGCTTCATTAACGATCTACGCAAGATTCTGCCTCTGCTCCCTCGCAAGCGACAAAACCTGCTGTTCTCAGCGACCATGCCTAAGTCCATCGTCAATCTGGCTGGCGACTTTCTCCACGATCCGATTCGCGTCGAAGTCCAGCCCGAGTCCAGCACCGTCGACAAGATCGATCAGTTCGTGTTGTTCGTCGAGAAGGCTAACAAACGGGCCCTTCTCGCCCAGCAGATGGCGTTCCACGACATTCAGATGTGCATCGTGTTCAGTCGTACGAAGCACGGGGCGAATCGCATCGTTCAGTCGCTTGAGCGCGAGGGAATCACGGCGGCCGCTATTCACGGGAACAAGTCCCAAGGTGCCCGCGAGCGCGCCCTAAACGGCTTCCGAAATGGCGGCATTCGCGCCTTGGTCGCTACCGATGTGGCCAGCCGAGGCATTGACATCGACGGCGTCACCCACGTCTTCAACCTCGACCTCCCCAACGAGCCCGAGGTGTACGTCCACCGAATCGGTCGAACCGGACGAGCGGGCGCAGCGGGCGTAGCGATTAGCTTCTGCGACGAGGAAGAGGGTGGCTACTTGCGAGACATCGAGCGACTCACAGGTCGTCCGCTGCAAGTCAAGGACCACCCCTTCTACTTCGAGGGCGCAGTTCCGCTTCCCGGTGCTCGTGGTAAGCCCCGGAGACAAGGCCAGAATCGCAACAGCGCGCGCCGGTTCCGGGGCCGTTCAAATCACGGCAGCGGCGGCGGCGGTGGACGCGGTCGCGGCCGGGGCCGCTAGGTTCCACTGGCCCAACGGTCCAGAGCGACTACAGTGCCCTTCTGGAGGGCTTCAATGGACTACGCTCGTACGGCCGCTTTTGGGGTCGCAGGAAACTTCACCGGACACCTCGAACAGGCCGGTGAAGCCAAGGATTTTGTAGGCGTGAAGGCCGCCGCGGGAAAGCCAAAGGGCTTGTTCCCCGTCTACCTAAGTGGCGACGAACGTCTGGGTACCTGGCCGTTCAGCGCAGACACGCTGCAGCTTCCCCAGCGCGACGCCGACGTTCAGCCCGAGCCCGAAGTGGGCCTGGTGTGCAGCGTCACCTATGATGACGGTGGCCTGGCGAGTATTCGGCCCACTGGGTTTGCGGCCGCCGACGACACCAGCATCCGTCGCCCTCCGGAACCCAAGATCAGCCGAAAGAAGAATTGGGGGCCTCACTCAAAGGGCTTGGGGCAGGTGCTGCCGTTGACGCGTTTCGACGCCGAAGGTGAGCTGGCCCATTGTCGTCTGGCTAGCTTCCTGATCCGCGACGGCTCTTGCCGAGCGTATGGCGAGGACAGCGCCGTTCGAGACTACAGTACCCACTACGGGGAGCTGATTAGCTGGATGGTGGGCAAGTTTCGCACTCAACAAGACGTCGGTCCCCTCGAGTGCCTGTCCGAGCGCCTAGACTCCGCTGGCCGTCCCGAGACCCTGGTCATCACCATCGGAGCCACGCGGTACGTGCCCTACGGCGAGGGCAACTACCTTCGTGGCGGAGACCGGGTGGTCATCGTGGTGTACGACGAGCGTTCCTACAATGCCCAGGCAGTGGCCCAGGCGGTGGCTGAGGGCGATGGGTTGCCTGGCGCCTCGGTTTTGGACCGCGTGGTTCTGGCCTAGATCTGCTCCGTCAGCGGAGGCTGGTTCGAACGGGTATTTAATTGCCCGTAGTGGTCGGAATTTGATGTCCTAATCGGAAACATAATACTCATATTAAAATTCGGATGGGTCTACCCGTATTATCGAGTTCTCTGATTTCTTCGATTCTGAATACGACCGAATCTATGTGCAATAGTGATCCACTCGGACTTCTCGAAAACGACGGTTTAGCGTTTATTCAAAGTTGGCACGGTGTCTGCATTGGCCCATACCGACATCCGGACGACTGGTTCGGTAACCG
>JAACDH010000698.1 GCA_009936995.1 Rhodobacterales bacterium | reverse complement strand
GCCCGCTTCGGTCTCGACTTTCTCCGCAACGTCGATCTCGAGTACAATGATGCTCGTTACTTCAGCCTCACACCTGCTCAATACGGCATGGTGTTGTTGTTCGTAGCTGGCGCGGCCATGCTCTACATGCTCCGGAACTCCGACTACGTTCCAGTGCCCATCAAGGGATCCAAGGCGCTCGCCACCGACAATGAGGCCACGCCCGGATGAGCGACGGAGGCCGCGAGAACTTTTCCGGTTGGCTCCGGGTGGGCTGCGGCGCATTCTTCGTGGTGATGTTGCCGGTGTGGATCCTGGTCACTGGAGCCACTATTCAGCTGTCACCGGACCTGAATGGCCTCAGTGATTTCGATGTGGACGGCATTCTGATCTCTGGTGAGGCGGGATGGGCGACCTGGATCATGATTGGACTGCAGACAGCATTCGGTATGGTGCTAGCGATGCCGCTTATTTTATCAGTTGTGGTCGTCGCTAGAGCGGTGTCGAGTACCCAGCAGCTGCGGTCCGCCTCTCAACGCGCCCAGCGTGACGCCGAGGTCAGCGCCGATGTCGTGCTCGCAGACGTCGATTGGGCCACCCTAGAGCCAGAGGATGAGATACACTCTGGCCCTTGACCGCGGGGGCCATTTGTTCCGTCGAATCCTCATCGCAAACCGGGGCGAAGTCGCCGCCCGAATCCTTCGAACCTGCAAGTCCATGGGCGTACAAGCCGTGGCCGTTTGCTCGGAGGCGGATCGCGACCACAGCTGGCTCGCTGCCGCTGATGACGTCGTCTGTCTGGGCCCCGCACGCGCAGCGTTGTCGTACCTAGACATCGATGCGCTGCTGCAAGTCGCCGTCTCCAAGGGATGCTCTGCGGTTCATCCCGGCTGGGGTTTTCTGGCTGAGAATGACACTTTTGCGCTCCGATGTGCCGCAGCGGGGCTTACTTTCATCGGTCCGTCGCCCAATCATTTGCGCAATATGGGCGACAAGTCGCTGGCTCGAAAGACCATGTCCGAACTTGGCATGCCGGTCATTCCTGGCACCAAAGACCCGTTGGCAGACGTCGAAGCGGCTCGCATACAGGCCGAGATCATCGGCTACCCGGTCCTTCTGAAGGCGGTCTCGGGCGGCGGTGGACGAGGCATGCGCGTCGTTCGCAATTCCAGCGAGGTGGCCGAGGCCTATACCGAGGCATCCGCCGAGTCCTTGTCGGCCTTCGCAGATGGTCGGCTCTACCTCGAGAAGCTCATCGAGGGCGGCCGTCATATCGAGGTTCAGGTCATCGCCGATCGCTTCGGCAACGCCATGCACTTGGGCGAGCGTGAGTGCTCGGTGCAGCGACGTCATCAGAAGGTGGTTGAAGAGGCGCCCAGCCCCGGATTGTCTCCAGCAGAACGCGCTCGCATCCTGCCGATCGTCTCGGACGTTATCTCGCGCTCGGGCTACCGGAACGTCGGCACCGTCGAGATGCTGATGGACGCCCAGGGCAAGCTCTGGTTCATGGAGATGAACACCCGTCTGCAGGTGGAGCACTCCGTCACCGAGGAGATCTCAGGCGTGGACTTGGTCGAGTGGCAGCTGCGGGTGGCCGCGAACGAGGCGCTACCCATGTCGCAGTCTGAGTTCTCGCAGTCGGGCCACGCGATCGAGTTTCGGATCAACGCCGAAGACCCCGACCAAGACTTTAAGCCCTGTCCCGGTCGGGTCAGTCGGCTGAAGTTCCCACAGGGCGAGGGCATCCGCATCGACACCCACCTGCGCTCGGGCGATCGAATTCCGCCGAACTACGACTCCATGGTCGCGAAGCTCATCGTGTCTGCGCCCACCCGGGAACAAGCGCTGGAGCGGGCCCGAGGGGCATTGAGTGCCACGGTCGTCGAGGGTGTGAAGACCAACCTCGGTCTACATCGAAGAATTGCGAATTGGGACGCGTTTACGTCGGGTAACTACAACACCCATTCGCTCGAGCAGTGGCTCGCGGGAGGTGTCTAATGGCAAAGGTTTGGATGCATCGCATCGGCAGCCCCATCGACCAGGTGTTGGGCGCCGACGAGCAGGCCGAGAACAGCGCTTGGATGGCTAAGCTCGATGACGATCTCGGCGAAAAAGTAGACGTCGTCCACCAGGGCTGGGGCCAGAAGTACGTCGATCGCGTACACGCCAAGGGCAAGTGGACCAGCTGGGAGCGTATCCACAAGCTGGTCGACGCCAAGACTGAGGTCTTCGAGGTCGGTACGTTGGTGAACTGGGGGCGCGAATTCGCCGGTTCCCGCAAGCAGGCGCCCGGCGCCGGGGTCGTCACCTGCTTTGGTCAGGTCCACGATCGCTGGTGCATGATCATCGCGAACGACAACACGGTGGCTTCGGGTGCGTGGTGGCCGCTTACGCCCGAGAAGATCATTCGCGCCCAGACCATGGCCCGCGAGCTCCGGCTGCCGTTGGTGTATCTGGTCGATTGCTCCGGTCTGTTCCTCCCCGAACAGAGCCGCTCCTTCTCGTCGCGAACCGGTGCTGGGCATATCTTTACCCAGAACGCCCGAATCGCGGCCGAGGGCGTACCGCAGATCGCCGGTGTGTTCGGAGACTGCATCGCCGGTGGTGGCTACATGCCCATCATCTCCGACCGCGTCTACATGACCGAGTCGGCGTACATGGTCATCGCCGGTGCTGCGCTGATTCGCGGTGCCAAGTCTCTTAAGCTCACGAGCCTCGACATCGGTGGGCCCGAGGTCCATGTGCACCAGTCTGGCTGTGCCGATGTACGGGTTCCCAACGACGAAGTCGCCATTCAATTGATCCGGGCTGATGTCGCGAAGTTGCCCAGCACCGCCGTCGACTTCTACCGCCACGATGCCGACGCCGCGCCACCGCGCCTTCCCAGCGCCGACTTGTCGGCGCTGTTCCACAAAGACTTCCGTCACACTTACGACATCGAGCAGGTGCTGGCGCGCTTAGTCGACGACTCACTCTTCCACGAAGTGCTGCCTAATCTGGGCCGTGAGATGGTGGTGGGCGTCGCTCGGGTCAGTGGGTTGTGGATGGGCTTCATCGCCAACCGCCAAGGCATTGTCGACGAGCCAGGCGTTGGTAAGCGGGCAGGGGGCGTGCTCTACCGCGAGGGCATCGCCAAGATCAGCACCTTCGCGCGGTCTTGTCACGACGATGGCATCCCACTGGTGTGGCTTCAAGACATCTCGGGCTTCGATATCGGCGTTCAGGCTGAGCGTCTAGGGCTGCTCGGATACGGCTCTAATCTCATCTACACCAACGCCAACACCCGGGCGCCGGTGTTCACCATTCTGCTCCGAAAGGCCAGTGGCGCCGGCTACTACGCCATGAGCGGCATGCCCTACGAACCGGTGCTGCAGCTGTCCACCCCCATGACCCGCCTGTCTGTCATGGAAGGGCGCACCCTGGCTATTGCCACCTACAATTCCAAGCTCGACGACGACTTCGAGATCGCCTCCGACGACCCAGAGGAGCGCGCTCAGATCGAAGCGGGGATGGCTACTGTGGCCGCTCGGATCGAGTCTGACATGGACCCCATCGCGTCGGCCGCTCGCATGGACACCGACGAAATC
>JAACDH010000697.1 GCA_009936995.1 Rhodobacterales bacterium | reverse complement strand
GTTTCAACGCAATCATCCTGCCGCTCTCCCTCGATGGCGCTGCGGTTTCGATTCGGCGATTCGGTACCATTCCCATCACCGCAGAAGACCTCGTTGCCCTAGGCTCGTGTCCTCGTCCAATGATGGAAGTCCTTCGCGGAGCCGTAAAGTCCAAGCTCAACATCATCATCAGCGGTGGTACCGGTTCTGGAAAGACCACGCTCCTCAACGTGCTCTCGTCGTTCATCCCAGATGGCGAGCGCGTCATTACCATCGAAGACTCTGCCGAGCTCCAGCTTCAGCAGAGCCACGTTGTCCGTCTCGAGACCCGACCCGCCAACCTCGAAGGCAAGGGACAGATCGATCAGCGCGAGTTGGTTAAGAACTGCCTCAGAATGCGCCCTGACCGCATCATCCTTGGCGAGATTCGTGGCGGCGAAGCTATCGATATGCTCACCGCAATGAACACCGGTCACGACGGTTCCCTGGCAACAGTTCACGCCAACAACTCCCGTGACGCATTGTCTCGATTCGAAACGATGGTTGGCATTGGCATGCCCAATATGGGCGACAAGTCCATCCGTGAGACCATTGCCCGCGCACTCGATACCGTTATTCAGCAGTCGCGTCTTGTCGATGGTTCGCGTCGAATCATGTCCATCACCGAAGTTACCGGTATGGAAGGCCCTGTCATCACCACACAGGACATCTTTGTCTTCGACCAGCGCAACATCGACGAAAACGGCAAGGTTCGCGGCGCGTTCAGGGCCACAGGTATCCGCCCTCGCTTCGCTAAACGCCTGGCCACCAACGGAATTCGCCTAAGTCCAGAACTGTTCCGCTTCGAGATGGAGGTCTGATATGCCCAACATGATGATGTCAATCTCAATGGCCGTCGTTTTTACGGCTGTCCTCTCCATTGTGCAGGGCTTGTACTGGGCCTATGTGGCGCGTCAAGAACGCGAAACCCAGGAGAAGCTCCGACGCCTAACCGGCGGCGCGCACGAAGTGATGGAAGCCACGCTGATCAAAGAGCAAGAGGAACAGGCCGCCGCTAAGGCGCTAGGCTCCTTTGGTGAGAAGATCCAAAACCGTCTTTTGGCGGCCGACAGCTCCAGCACCGTGATGCAGGTCATTATGCAAATACTCGGCGCAGGATTCCTAGGGACTGTCGTCGGACTGTTCATGTTCGGTGCTGTCGGGTTCACGATTGGTCTCGTCGCAGCAAGCCTTCCCTACATGTTCCTCGGACACCAGGCAACCAGCCGAAGTAACGAGCTGGTGAGTCAACTCCCCGAGGCCCTCGACCTCATGTCCCGCTCCCTTCAAGCGGGAATGGGCTTGAACGACACGTTCCGATTGGTCGCCGAAGAGATGCCCGTTCCCGTAGCCACCGAGTTCGGACGGGTCTTCGAGGAAGTCCGTTTCGGTCGCGACTACCGCGACGCATTCGCGAAGATGATCGAACGTAATCCCGGAGTTTTTGACCTTCGACTCATGGTTTCGTCCATCCTGCTTCAACGTGAAACAGGCGGCAACCTCATCGAAATTCTAGAGAACATCTCCTCAACCATCCGCGCCCGCTTCGGTTTCCAACACAAGGTCGCTGCCATGACCTCGGAAGCCAAGTTCACCGCAGGTATTCTGGCCGCTCTTCCCCTTGCGGTTATGACACTGATCTCCATATCGAGCCCAGATTACCTCTCCCCCTTGTTCACCGAACCGATGGGACAAATCTTGGCAGGCTTCGATATTTTGTTGTACGTCGCCGGTATTTTCATCATGGTCGATATGACCAAGGTCGAGGTCTAGAGCGTCATGGTCATCTTCGCAATCATCGCTCTAGTGACTCTTGTCGTCGCACTCTTGTCCTACGGCGCGTACATCATCTTCAATCCATCCCGGACGGCATCTGACCGTCTGACCGACTTAGGCAAAGCACCCAAAGGTGAGGTCCAGAGTTTCGTCTTGGATCATCAGGCCGAAGGCCTCGACGCCGTCGCAGGGACGATTGGTAAGTTCGGCGCAGGCGATGTCGAACAGCAAAGTAAGATGCGCGTCTTCCTTATTCAGGCCGGCTTCAAACATAAACACGCGCTCGAAATCCTGAACGGCGTCAAGGTCACTCTGGCCATCTGCCTCCCGATGATGGTCGCGCCCATTGTGGCGGGGATGACCTTGCCGAAGATGGGAGGCTTGACCCTGTTGGCGGCTTGCATTGGCTACTATGGCCCAGGGGTTTACCTTACCAACCTGGTCAACAAACGCCAAAGCCTCTTACTCAAGTCGTTCCCCGATAGCCTCGATCTCCTCGTCTCGTCTGTAGAAGCGGGCCTCGGGATCGACGCCGCGTTCCGACGCGTAGCGAAAGAGATGGAAGGCTCCGGCCCCGAGCTCGCCGCCGAGTACCAGTTGGTCAATCACGAGATCGGCGCAGGCGTTGCACGCGTGAACGCCATGCAACATCTTTTCGAGCGCACCGGCCTCGCCGAAATACGGTCATTGGTCAATATGCTCTCGCAAGCCGAGCGATTCGGTACTTCTATTGCCAAATCGCTTCGCGTTCACGCAACGGCCACCCGCGAGAAGCGCATGGCCCGAGCCGAAGCAAAGGCCGCGGAGGTCTCTCCGAAACTCACCGTCATCATGATTCTGTTCTTGCTGCCAGTCCTCATGAGCGTGCTTATCGGCCCTGCGGCCATCAACGTCCATAAAATGTTCTCGGGTCAATAGTCATGTTGAATGCACCCATTATTCGGATGGCGCTGCTCACAGCACTTGTGGTGCCCATGATGGGTGCGAAACGCGATCGGAGCGAAAAAGTCAAGGCCGATCCCGCCCCCTTGTGGGTGTCCCACCCCGACAAAGTGAAACTAGAGATCGTAGAGCAGCTTGTACTTGAAAAGAAGCAGTACGATTCTGCAGCGGGCATCATCGCCCAACTACGTCGAGATGGCAATACCGAGCCTCTATTAGACCTCCTCCAAGGCATCACTTTCCGAGAGCAAGGTATACTTGGCGAGAGCGAACGCCTGCTCCTCAACGCCCGTAAACACATGCCCGGAGATGCTCGAGTACACGGTGCTATCTGCATTCTGTACTCGGATGCCATGCGCCTCGATGAGGCTATCGGCAGTTGCGAAAAGGCCGTTCGTGTCGACGACACCGACGCCGTTACCTGGAATAACCTCGGCTTTTTGTACCTGGCCACCGAGCGCTACCCCGAAGCCGTCGAAGCCATTCAAACGGCGGTCGACCAGGACGGCGCAACGCCCCGTTACATGAACAACTTGGCACTCGCCACGGTAGCAACCGGCGATCCCAACATGGCGCTGAACATGTTGCTCGCGAATGGTAATATGGTCAACGCCACCTACGATGTTGCCATCGCAGTCGAGCGTTTCAATGGAACCGATCGTGCCCTTGAGTGGTACAGTCGTGTCCTGACTATCGATCCCACTCACACCCTGGCACAAGATGCCACGGCGCGAATCCAATCCACTTCCCCAGAATTCTCTCAGGAGACTGACGAATGAGCATTGTCAAGACCGCCGCGCTGTTGGCTGTTGTCGGAACAGCCTCGGCTTGCACAGCACCGCTCCACCTCACGTACGACTACGGCCGCGCCTACACCGAGTCCATCGTGGCCCAGGCCGACCTAACCCGTCCGAGCGCCGCCGAGGCACACTACTCCCTGTACGGCGCCGAAGCCGTAGACATCCGCATCCGCGTTCAAGAGGAAGCCACGGACACCGAGAGCGGTCAGACCGAGCTGAGTCAAGACACTCAATAAGTTAATGAGCCATTGGCAGCAAACGTGACTCTTGGAGTTTCCGAGACGCCACCCAAAGCCAAACGTGCTGCCCGCTCAGGACTCTCTGCGGTTCTAGTACTCGGCGCCCTCTCAGGAATTATCGCCGGCGTTATCTATCTGGCGATCAGCCTTCCACTCGTCATCTTCACGGTTAACGCGGAGCAGAACGAGTGGACTCGCCGCAGCGTTTCCGCTACCGACAACATTGATCGGGCGCTGCAGGCAGGCATGACGTTGACCGCACAGTCGCCCGAGCGACTAGGGGTCGACTGGATCGTGGTTCGAACAATCGGAGTAAAAACACCGCCGCTGTACGCTTTTGGCAAGGCGGAGGGGCAAAGGGTGTCGGCGCAGTTGTGTTCTACCGACACACCCACGACTGTCGTCGATAGTATTCTCAGACGCTGGGCCGCACACTGCCGAGTCACCAATGGTCAGGTCATCGCAGCCGGCAAAGAGCTAGAGCATCAATCTGGCCGGACTATTCTGTACATCAACTTCATGTTGGCGCTTCTGGTTGGGCTGCTGACCACCATCGTGCAGGCACGGCTACTTCGCCCCTTGTCACGCATGTCCAATGCCCTTGAACGTGTCGCGCAAGGCGAACGCGGTGTTCGACTGCCCTTGGTCGGGCTCCATGAGCTGGATACTTTGGTAGACAGTATTAACGACGCCGCCGAGAACGTCGAACATCGGCAGGACACCATCTCCGCGCGCATCGCGGTCGTCCAAGAGATGGCGCGATTGGTCGCACACGAGGTCCGAAATCCGCTGCAGTCACTCGAACTCCTCACCTCCCTCATCTCCATTGAAGACGACCCCGAAGAGCGTTTCGTCATCGCATCTTCGATCCGACAAGAGGTTCAGGCCCTCGACCAAGTCGTTCATCGGCTACTGAAGCGCGGCTCCGCTGGCGGCGCCCTCGATCTCAAACAGAAGCTGCAGGGGGTTACACCGCTCGTCGAACACGTCGTTAGGGTCAAGACACCCGCAGCCGAACGACGCGGCGTTCGACTGTCCATCGGCTTGGTCTCGCAGAAAATGGTAATGATCGACGCAGCGATGCTCGGCCGGGCCCTCGAGAATCTGGTGGTGAACGCGCTACAGGCTATTCCCGACAAAGATGGCCAAATCCGTCTCTCCGTCTTCGAGCATGGTGACTCCCTGTGGGTCGCCATCGATGACAACGGTCCTGGGGTCGATCCGGAACTTGGCGACAGCATCTTCGACGTAAACGTCACCGAGAAGAAAGACGGTCATGGATTGGGGCTAGCCCTCACAAGAGCCGTCCTCGTTGCCCACGGTGGTAGCATCAAATACACCACCTCTCCCTTAGGTGGAGCGCGATTCCTGGCACGGCTGCCAAGATATGAGGAAAGCAACACCAATGATTGAAAACGGAAGCCTGCACATCCTTGTGGTGGATGACAATCGCTCGGCCGCAGACGCCTTGGCTCGCGTGCTCGGAAAGGGTGGAGATCGCGTCACTCCGCTGTACGATGGGCGGTCCGCCATCGCCTACATCCAGGCCACACCACCCGATGTCGTCCTCACCGACCTGAAGATGGAGCCCGTCGACGGCATGGAGGTGCTGCACGCGGCCCGTGCTATGCGACCACCCGTCGAATGCATCGTGTTCACAGCGTATGGCGCTGTCGACGTGGCCGTCGAAGCCATGCGCATCGGTGCCCGCGACTTCCTCACGAAGCCCGTCACCGTAGAGCAGGTCAAGGCGCGCCTTCAGCCTCTGCGCAACAGCGCCCAAGAAGAAGAAGATAGCACTCCCCCAGAATTCATCGCCAGGTCCACCAGTACCCAAAACCTACTCGCGTCCCTGAAGCTCGCCGCCAGTGTCCAGTCACGCGTACTCATCGAGGGCGAAATTGGTTCCGGACGCGTGTACGCTGCCAAGGTGCTGCATCACTACGGCGACGCCGACGGTCCATTCACAGTGATGGATTTGGGCCGCGAGCAGCCCTGGCCTACTTCCGGAACGGTCGTTCTGCCCAACATCGATGATCTCCCGAAAGACTTGCAAGGTCGACTTTATCGTAAACTTCAATATGTTCCGAAAAATCTGCGGATCATTGCCACGGCCCAGCCAGACGGTCGGCGCCTGATCGCCGAAGACAAACTTCGCGCCGAGCTGTACTACAACTTGGCTGTTGTTGTGGTGCCGGTCCCCGCCATCCGTCAGCGAGTCGAAGACATCCAACCGCTATTCCGACAGGCACTAAGGACCTTCGCCAACCGCTACCGTCAACCGGTTCCAGTACTCCCCGAGAGAATGTACAACGATCTGAAACGACACACCTGGCCCGGTAATGTACGGGAGCTGCTCAACATGGCCGAAAGGATGGTGGCGATGGGCGCCGACCACAGTCCCGTCCAGGTTCTGCAGACCAATGGCTCCGACCTGCCTATCCTCAAACCCGGATTCAACCTGGCCGCCCACCTGGAAGACGTCGAACGACGAATTCTGATGCATGCGCTGCGGAGCACCAACGGCGATCGCAATGAGGCTGGCAAGTTGCTGAGCGTCGAACGAAACACCCTTCGCTACAAGCTGAAGAAATACGGGCTGTTGGACTAGCCAAGGTGTTCACGATTCGCCACATCCTCTGCGGAACCGCCCTGTGGGCCGCCATCCCCGCCGCAGCGCATCCGTTTTCGACCAAGACTATCAGCCATCGGCTCGCCGTCACCGTCCAACAAGACCAGCTGCGTGTCTACTACACAGTAGACGTGCCAACAACGCTTATGGGCCGAAAACCCGACGCTAGAATGCTCAAGTCTATGGGCGAAGATCTTCAGAACGGACTCGCGCTACAAGTCGACGAAGTGGGCATCCAGTTTGTACCGCTTGAGTCCCCCACAATCATCCAAGACGACGACACCCATCGCTTCACGCTCTCACTGGCGGCTCCCGTCCAGCATGGAGAGCACAAGATTCGTCTTAGCAACGGAAATATGCCCGATATCACCGCGGTTCATAGCGCCGTCGTCTCCAGTCACGGGTGGGTAGTCGTCGACAACAGCCTGTGGAGGATGCACAATCACAAGTGGGTCCGTGATGACAGTGACCGCTGGTCCTTCGACCCCTCACGTCGGACGCTCGATCTGCAGATTCGGCCACCAACTCTGCTGGAACGCCCATGGCTTCCCGCAGGCGAAGTGGCCGCCCATGAAGCCCGAGCGCCGTCCCCACAGCAGGTCTACGGTGCAGCCGCGCTCTTTGCAGGTGGCCTGCTGCTGTTCGGAGGGCTTGGCTACCGCGCCAAGCGCTCGGCCAGCACCACCGCAACCCGCTCGGCCGCCTCGACGTCCGACTGAGTAAACCGCCGATTGTCGGTCAGGTTCATGACTTCGAGCACACCCAAGATCCGATTGGCATGCAAAATGGGCACCACCGCGATTTCTTTGGTCACGTAGCCGGTGAGCGCATCGACTTCGCCGCAGTGTCGAGGGTCACCGTGGGCATCGGCCAACACGATGACGCGCCGCTTCACCATCGAAAATCC
>JAACDH010000696.1 GCA_009936995.1 Rhodobacterales bacterium | reverse complement strand
GGGTCTTGGTAGAGGGTGTGGTGGTCGGCGTGGAGTTTGGTGTGGCACAGGGTGCACAGGAGTGCAAGTTCGTTGATATTGGTTTTGCCTTTGGCCGGCGCGTTCCAGGGGATTCGGTGGTGTGCGTCGCATTGTGATGGTGGGGTGCCGCACAGGACACAGCCTCGGTCTCGTAGGACGAGTGCGAGGTACTGGGCTGAGGACGCGTGGCGCTGCATGCGTGCGAGCCAGAGGGGTTCGCCGTTGGCGTTAAAGAGCGCAGCGATGATGTCGGCGTATTCGGCGTAGCCGGCCAGTACTGACTGGGGGATGACGCCGAGTCCGATCTGCCGGGCGACTTGTACAGGGTCGTTGCCGATGAATTCGTCGAGGGTCATGGTTACGACGACTCGAGGTCGGGCAAGCCGGTTGGTGGGTTTGTTGGTTTGTGTTGGCGAGTCGGGTTCTGGGATGGGGCTGCCGTCGGGGCGGGTGGTGACGCCACAGATGAGTTCGTAGGCGGCGTCGTATTCGCGTTGGGCTCGGGTACGGGGGTGCTTTGATGTGGGTAGGTCGCGGCCGCCGTCGCGTTTGTAGATTTGTCTGGATCGGGCGGCGATGGCTTCGTTGACTGCCCGTTGGGAGACGCTGTCGCCTTCGAGTGTGGTGACGCCGAGTCCAGTTTTCTTCGAGTTATAGGATTGGGTACGGCGGAGCGCTCGTTGGCGGTCGTGTTCGGTTTGGGTTCCGTCGACGGAGGCTCGGGCTGCGAGCCAGTCGTCTTTGATAGATCGGCCTTTGTCTGGGTCCGCTGCTGCGATATCGGCGATCAAGGTTTCGTCGACAGCTCCGGCGCCGTTGGATTTCGCCGATGCGTCGGCGATGAGATCGAGTTGTTCTTCGGAGAGTTCGTCGTTGGCCAGCTTGTCGCCGAGCGACGCGTTTTGGCCGACGACTTTGGCCCGATTGACGATGCGTCGTTTGGTGTTTCGCGAAGCCTTGGAGTTGTTGAGCAGTTTCTCGGCGTCTCGGGTGTTGCCATCGCTGTGAATGTGATCGGCAATCACCTGGTGTTTGAGCCCGGCTAGTCGTTGTTGTGCTCGTTCCAGCTGGGCTACAGCCTCGGTCGGGCCAAGCGTGGCAACGGCGACAGTCATGGTTTCGAGGCCAGCATCGATGGTGGCGACAGCGCTGGATCGGAACCCGGTGTTGATGTCGAAGACTGCGGCCATGTGTTCTACTTTGACACAGGGGTCTGACAATTTGGCCATAAATCCGACCTCGAAAACGAACAAATGTTCGAATCACTCAAATTGGGTAAAATGATTGATAGCCGGCAGCTCAGAGTCATAGCTCACAGTCATGGGTCACAGTCATGGCCCGGTGCGTTATCCCAGGTAGCTCCTGGATGTCTGGTATCTCCTGGACGTCTGGTATCTCCTAGACGTCTGGTATCTCCTGGACGTCTGAGCGCTGCGCCATATGGCTTCAGTCTTGGGATTCGGTGAGCGACTCGGACAATGGCCGAAAGCCGACCGCGGCCAGGATCGGCTTCTTCGCGTGGTAGCAGTGATACGCCATGAGCCCGAATCCAAAGGCCCATCCTCGGCGTCGCTGCCAGTGTGACCATCATGGCGGAGGCTGGATGACGAACTCCGACGCCGTCGAAATCCATAACGGCGCAGAGCTGTCCGTCTCGGACCAACAGGTTGCCTGGAAGTAGATCCCCGTGTGCCCAGACTGACGGTTCCTTCTAGTGGGGAAGTCTGATGATTGTTTGCTACGCGTCCAGCGCAGCGTCTTCGTCTACGATCCCATCGACTTCAAGGCCGTTGATGGAAACGAGGACGTCGGTCTCTTGGTCTGCCAACCGCCCGCTGCAAAATGATCGCGGCCCAGTTCTTCGGTGGAGCGTTAGAGGTCGACGATCGGTTCATCACATGGGTTTCTGCCATCGAACCAACGGTAAATCGACCACGACATGGCGAAGCCCGATCCCGTGACACCACAGCCGAGGCGGGTGGGGATTGAAAGCCACTCGTGTTCCTGGTGGACCATCAACTCGGCGCCGGGGCTACGAGGACACCGCACAACGACGTCGGAACTCAGGCGGTACATGGGGTTGTCCGTGCCCACCGAGTCGACTGGTGTAATCGACAGTCCAGCTTATTCAGGGAACTGGGTCCGGAGAAGAGCGTCAACGATTGCAACGCTGGTATCGACTTCGTCAGCGTGCATTTTGGCGTGCGACGCACCCCTATCATGACGTATCGGTGGCCGCGCGTCGGGAAGTGACGCCATCCTCGACAGTGCGGTGCGCCACTGATCAGCGAAGT
>JAACDH010000695.1 GCA_009936995.1 Rhodobacterales bacterium | reverse complement strand
TTGGCACGGGTCGTTTCATTGTGCGCCGCGCGCCGCAGGTCTGTAGGTCCGCCAAGCGGAGCGCAAGGACCGGAAGACCGGAGGCGCGCCCCGGTGCTTGGCAGAGGGGACGGGACGGGCTATTGCCCAAGCGGCGTCGGCCAGCACGGCCTCCAACCGGGTCAATCGTGGCGGCTCCTGGAACAACAACCCGCGCAACACGCGCGTGGCCAATCGCAACAGGAACACGCCGTCCAACCGGAACAACAACGTGGGGTTTCGCCTCGCCAGCTCAGCCCGGGCCCAAACAGGGCGCATGCCAGTGGGGTGTGGTTTACGGACTGCGCTCGTGTGCAACAAGGGCTGACCAGGTTGACGTCCAGCGTCTGCGTTCGCAGACCGAATCTGTATGGCTCGGCGGCGGCCTTGGTGGTCGTCGAGCCCCTTCTTTTGGGCAGGGAAACGCGTGGAACTTCAATTAATAACGGTACAATTCGATGTTGAGACTGGCGAGTTTCCGGTGACGCCCCTCGCTGGCATTCCGGGCGAAATCATCAGCTTAACAGAGCACTTTTTCACCCTGGAAGGGTTGCCGCACCTGTTGCTTGTCGTTCAGCGCCGGTCTCAGCAAGGCCCTAGCGTTCGCGCTCAGCGACGCGCTAGTAAACCCGCTAAGAAAGTACTCAGTGATTTGGAGCAGCCCCGGTTCGAGCGGCTGCGTGCGTGGCGCAACGGGAGAGCGGTTGCAGATGGTGTTCCGCCGTATGTGGTGCTCTCCAACCGAATGCTCACAGATTTGGCCATTGGCGAGCCAGATACGATTGCCGGACTGCGAGGGGTTCGCGGCGTGGGTGAGCGAAAGGCCGCACTATACGGCGCAGAAATACTGGCGGTGTTGTCAGAGGTCGACCCTCTTGAATCCTGATATCCCCCGCGTGTTCATCCAGTGGGAGGCGTTTACAGGCTGGTTACTCGACCACACAGCCAAGTTTCCTCGGGCTGTGCGCCAGTCGCTGGCGACTAGAATTGATAACTTGGCGTTCGACGTGTTTGAGGCGCTGATCGAGGCCCGATACGATGTCGAACGTGCCGATGCGCTGCAACGAGCGGGCATTGGCGTAGAGAAACTTCGATTGTTGCTACGACTGGCCTGTGAGCGGAAGTACCTCTCTCCCCGTTCGTTTGAGTATGCAATTGCAGAGCTTGCAGGTGTGGGGCGACAGCTTGGTGGATGGCGACGATCACTGTAAATTCGCCGCTCGAATCTGCCACAACGCTCACGGCTCTGTTGGCCGCTACCCGACGGGCGGCTCGGGGGAAGCGACGGGGACCAAGGGCTCAAGACGAGGTCGCCGCGTTCCTAATGGATGCGGAGTGGCGCTGTCTTGAGCTCCAGCGCCGTTTGCGCCTTCCGATGTCCCATGGGGATTCTTGGCATCCGAGTGATTCGCGCACCTTCTCGATTCGCGATCCAAAGCCTCGGCTCATAACGGCGGTGCCGTTTCCCGATCGGGTGGTTCATCATGCGTTGGCCCGTGCGATAGAACCTGTACTTGAGCGCGCCGCGATAGCCGATTCGTTTGCGTGTCGTGTGGGACGCGGTCAGCACAGAGCGCTGCGCCGAGCGCAACAATTTTCGCGGAGATGGCCTTGGGTGCTGAAGATGGATGTGTCGTCCTATTTCGCGTCGATTCCGCACGAACCTCTGGTCGCGTTGCTCAAAAGACGGGTAGGCGCGAACGGTGTGTTGGACCACATCGAGCGAATCGTTCGCGTGTGCGGGACCGACGGGCGTGGGTTGCCCATTGGCTCATTGACTTCACAGCATCTCGCGAACCTCTATCTGGGTGTGCTCGACCATCGGGTGAAAGATGAATGGGGAGTGAAAGGGTACCTCCGGTATATGGACGACTTTCTGTTGTTTGGGGAACGTGAACAGTTGATGACCTATCGGCGGAATGTAGTGGGTGTCTTGCAAGACTTGGGGCTGCAACCCAATGAGCGGCACAGCAGTCTTGTGCGCACACGCACTGGGGTGCCGTTTTTGGGGTTCATGGTCTTTCCCAAGGTGATTCGGGTTCGGCAGTGCACTTGGCGGCGGTTTCGGATGCGCTATAGACAGATTGGCGCGGATTTGAAACGAGGCCGCGTGGACGAGGATGAGGCCGCTGCGTGTATGAGCAGCCTGTTTGCCCATCTGCAAGCCTTTGACACCTGGCGGCTGAGAAGGTCCTTCTTGTCGGTGAGCAAATGAACCTGAAGTTCGTTGAATACCTGGCGCTATCCGGACTATGAGGGCTTCACACGATGCTGCTGTTCATGGTATTGTCCCCTAAATTTTGGAGTCTCCTCTTGACCGCAATCACCCTCCTCCTTGCCATTGGCACCGCCAATGCCGGCGACTCCTTACCCGAGCGCCTCGCCAACCTGGCCACCCAACCCGACGTCGTGTTGGTGCCACCTGTGGGCGAGCCTAGTCCAAAGATCGGCAGCTTCGTGGTGCCCTACGCCGCACCCGAGGGCGGTCAGGCCGACCCCAAAAAGGTGGGCACCTACGACGTTGAGCCCAGCTCCTGCTCCGAGGTGTTGGTGTTCAAAGCGGTCACCGCCAGCGAAGACCGCAAAGAGCTGTGGGTGCTCAACAGCGGCGTGGGTGTCAACATCGGTCTGCCCCAGTTTGGTCTTTCGGCTGGCGTCAGCAACAAGTCCATGGCGGGCATGGAGTACGTAGTCGGCCGCAAGCTCATCCTCGACACTGGCCTCGAAGAGCTAGAGATGTGCTGTCTGCAGCACCCGGATCGCTGTGCCGGCGAGTACATCAGCGAGTACTGGCAGGGCACGGGCAAGATCCACCGGATGACGGGCTCCGACTCGGGCATCAAGGCCAGCATCAAGGCCATCGAGAAAACGGGCACCATCGACTACGCCAACACCAAAGGCTGGTCGTCGGCGTCCAGCTGGACCGAGCCGATGTACTTCGCGTATCGCACCCAGTCGTTTC
>JAACDH010000694.1 GCA_009936995.1 Rhodobacterales bacterium | reverse complement strand
TGCGGGCGGCTCTGGAATCCCCTGCTTCCGAAGGCGGTGCCTCGGGGCAAGTACCCCGTGGTACGTCACGCCGTTCTTTCGGATGGGCGGTAGGAGGGCGGCCAACTCGTGCCTCAGTTCGAGCATGTGGTGGGCATCGTAGGGGTACAACTTTCAACGATGCAGGCAAATACAGGGTCGTCGATGGCACGAGCTACTTGGGGGCGGGGGCCGGACCTGGTCCGGGCGGGGCGTTGGTGCACCGCGGCATCGACAGCCAGCCGAACCGTCCCGAAGCACTCAGGCTCGTATCGCGATCGACTCAGGCTTCCCGAGCTGGAGCATTCGGTTCAGGATCCAGCACCCGGTGAGCACCTCGACGAGTTGGCCATACTCCGTCCGCGATGAGCTTGAGCACCGAGTTCAGCAGTCCTTCGGTCTGACGCCACGGGAGCCCGAACACGAGCGGCAGCATCAACGCCGTAGCTCGGATGCACTTTCGACTTCTTGCTCGCCACGACGCCCTCTCGATTCGCTCGCCTCCTATCTCGAAAACCGAACGGGCCCCTGACGCCATCCGAGCGATGCACCAACGCCCCGTATTCGAGACGCCGCTCAAGCATTGGTTCCGCTACTGGGAGAGTAGCTCGTTGAGCAGAGCCGCGGTTGCAGCTGGCGCTTCGACCTGTGGGTAGTGGCCGGGACCCTCGAGAATATGGAGTGTGGCCCCGGCGATAGGATCGACCACGGCCCGCCGCAGAAAAGCTGGAGGCAGGAACACATCTGAGGTGGCGATGACGTCAGTCGGGGTGCGGATCTTGGCGAGTCGATCTGCGAAACCGCCGGCAGTCCAGGCGGCCAGGCTCTCGGTCATGGCTTTGGCGTGCACGCTGGCGGCATCGTCGAGCATCTCGACTAGGGCAGGCTCTGATAGGGACTTGCAGGCCATATCGAGGATGGCGTTCTGTTTGTCGCGATCGCCTGCAGAGGAGGCGAAGAGGGCCGCCACCGGCTCGGGAACAGGGAGACCCGCGGCCGGGACCGGATTGAGTAGGATCAATCGGGAGAGAAGCTCGGGGTTCTCGGCGGCGAAGACCTGGGCGATCTGCCCACCCATGCTGTGGCCAACGAGCTGGAAGTCGGTGAGATCGAGGGCATGGACAAGGGCGAGTAGGTCGCTAACGTAGTCTTCGATGCGATAGCTATTCGCCGGAGTGCTGGCACCCGCCCCACGAAGGTCGGGGAGCACGATGCGACGCTCGGTGGAGCGCAGGTGGGGCAGGACGGCATCCCACACAACGCTAGATGTCATCCAGCCGTGGAGGAGAATTAGGGTCTTTGGGCCGGTTCCGTCAGTGCGAAATGACAGCGATACACTTGGGGAGACATTGACTCTCATGAGACGGAGAATACTCAAGGCGTGCTTCTTGTCCAGCACTTGACCGACAGTATCCACAAGAGTGGCAGCGGTGAAGGGCTTCTGGATGAAGTGGGCGCCGCGCTCCGCGCCCCGTCGCACCACCTCATCATCGGTATAGCCAGAGACGTAGAGTACGGGGATGCCGGGGCGCAAAACAGTAATTCGAGAGGCGAGCTCGCTGCCACCCATGCCGGGCATTATCGCGTCGGTGAGCAAAAGATCGATGGTGCCGTCGTGGGCCGCAGCCCGGTCGAGTGCCTGCTGGCCATGGGCCGCCTCGATCACGGTATAGCCCTCGCTCACCAGGGTTGTACGGATGACGGCGCGCACGTCTGGGGCGTCTTCGGCGAGCAAGATCGTGGCTGCTCGTCGCGGCGACGCTGGCGGGCTCTCCTCGGGCTGCTCAATTTCGCCTGGCTGCACCTCTGGAAGAGAAATTAAGAAGGTTGTACCTTCTGAACTACTAGTAACGTCGACCTCGCCACCACTCTGGCGCACGACGCCATACACCGACGACAGACGCAAACCAGTGCCCTTGCCCACTGGTTTGGTGGTGAAGAAGGGCTCAAAGATGTGCTCCATGGTCGAGGCATCCATGCCCTCGCCGGTGTCGGTGACCGCGAGCTCGATCCAGGCCCCATCGGCGAGCATACTGCTGTTGCGTTGCTGAATGGTGCGGGTTGCAATGGTGAGGGACCCGCCGTCTGGCATCGCATCTCGGGCGTTTGCGGCGAGGTTGATGAGCAGCCTCTCGATCTGAGCGGGGTCGGCTCGAACCCAAGTAGGGCTAGCCTCGAGCCGGATCTCGATGAAGATGTCAGCGCCGATGAGCCGCTGCAGCAGATCCCGAGACTCTAGAACTGTCTGGTTGAGGTTGATGACCTGGGTCTGGAGTACTTGTCGGCGGCCAAAGGCGAGGAGCTGGCGAGTGAGCTCGGCCGCCCGCTCCGCGGCTCGTTTGATTGCGCCGGCGCTGTTGGCAACTCGGCCTTCGCCAGCATCCATCAACAGCATGTCGCTGTAGGCCAGGATGACGGTGAGCACATTGTTGAAGTCGTGTGCGACACCACCCGCGAGCTGCCCGATCGCCTCCATGCGGGTTGCCTGCTGGTGCCGGGCCTGCAGCATCTTCCGCTCGCTGATGTCCTCGAGGATGGCCATAGCGCCGATGACTTCGCCCTCGATGTCTTGAATAGGTGCAGTGGAGATGGCGATCTGAATGCGCTTTCCGTCTTTCCTGGCTCGCTCCGCCTCGACACTAGCGAAGCCTTGGCCGCCGATGACGCTGGCGAAGAAACCCTCGAAGCGATCCCATTCGTCACTGGGGACCAAAGGATAGGACTGGCCGATGACCTCGGCTCGGCTCCATCCGAAGATTCGTTCACAGGCGGGATTCCACATTGTGACTTGCATCTGTAGGTCGAGAACGAGGATCGCGACCGGCGCGGCGTGCACGAGGGCATTGAGGGTCTGACTGCGCAGCTCAAGTTCACGGCTCTGGATAATCGCCGACCCCAGTCGGGCTATTCTTAGCGTGGCGCCTGGTCTGCCCGGCATGGGGCGGTGCTCTACCAAATAGATCCGTCCGCGCAGATTCAAGGGGCCGGTGTGTGCAAGTGGCGCATTGGTGCCCGCGAACTCTTGCAGCGCGGCGCTGGTGAACAGGGCGTGACCGTCGCGATCTACCACGCAGATCAGGGTCTCCGTGAGGTCGAGTAGGTCGACGATCTCGTCGATAGTAAGGTCCATGGGCGAAGTTTACCGGATGCGAACGAAAGAGAAGCTCAGCGACTCGGGTCGGCGTGTGACGAGACTCCGGTTGACGGAGGATAGAGGATAAGAAGGGGGATAAAAGCATTAGCGCATCTCCGAGGAGAGCATAAAGGCTTTCGGTCGTTTCGGGTTTGGCGTTCGGGGCTTGGGCGCCTCCGGCGCCACGGCGGGCCGTCAGGCCCGACTCCCGGAAGCGAAATTTGTTCCCTGGTGTGGTTCGTCGGGCTCGTGGCGTACTCAGACGCAAACGCGGGTCGGCGGACCAACGCAGCGCTCGCTGTGCGGCTCAGGCGGACGCGAG
>JAACDH010000139.1 GCA_009936995.1 Rhodobacterales bacterium | reverse complement strand
GCTGATCATTGACGACGCCGGGACGCGCCTTCAGGCGGCTACTGCGGTGGGCTGAGGTTGTAGATATCGTGGACGAAATGGATGCGTCCGCTGACCGCTCCCAAGCCAAGCTCGGCCTGCCAGAGCACCTGTTGGTCCGCGGAGATCTCGTCGATTCTGCCTAGGGAAGACCAGGCGATGAGGTAGTTGTTACCGATCTTTCGGATGTCGCCCATCAGCGGCGTGAACTTGCTCTGGGGCTCGCGGTATTCCCACACCTTGGTGACCGTCATGTTGGTTTCGTCGTAGGCGAGCTCGACGGCGGCGGAGGTCTCGTTGGGGTAGTGGTATCCGTTGTTGAACACCACCATGCCGCCATCCCAAATCTGGGACATGTGGCCATGACTCCACAGGGACGAGGTGCCGATCCCATTCCATGTGGGCGCGCCATCATCGAGGGTGAAGTCGGAATACGCACCATTCATCTGCCAGACGATTCCGCCGGTGTCACGTCGGATCTTGAGCAGATTGTCGTGGAATTTACTCATGATGAAGTAGTGGTCGCCCGAGGCGTCGGCCATCAGCGAGTTGGTGTGCGTCCACTCGCCATACGATGGGTCGCTAGGCCAAACGTCGGTGTGTTCGCAGATATACCAGGGAGTAACCGGGTAGTTGTTACACCAGCTGTAGACGGCGGTGGGCGGTGTGGACCCGTTGGAGCCCTCTGGGGATTCGAGCACGACGTCGCTGGTGAGCATAAGGTCGTCGTTGAGTTCGAACGAGAGCCAGGCCAGGGTGCCGTCTTCCCGCTCGTAGAAGTCGTGGTGGGCCTGCAGGGTGCGCGTCTCGGTGGTGGTACGGCCATCCAGGCTGATCCGCCGAACGACCCCGACGTCTTCAACTTGTTCGATGTCGTACTCGGCGAACAGAACGCTTTGGCCATCTCGACTTGGACGGCTGGTGACCACCATCGTGCCGGCGGCGGCGGGCCAGTACCAGACCACGTCCGCGTCGCCGTCTAGGATGACCACGAAGCTGTCTCCCGAACCTTGGATTTGGCTGAGCATCACGTAGCCATCGGCCATCTGTGCGCCCGAGGCGCTCTGGGCCAGAGAAAAGGGCACCAAATCACTGGGTGGGGCTCCGACATCCAAGGTGGACACCGCGGATTTGAGTTGGGTACCGTCGGAGAGTTCGGTGACGGCTCGCCAGCTGTAGGTGTACGTCGCTTTGAGCCCCAGGAGGACCACCTCGTCGGTGCCGCTGCTCGCTTGGCGCGGTGTCGACAGGCTGAGATCGCCGTCCAGTCCGTACTCCACCCATGACTCGCCTTCGCCGGCGTGGGTCCAGTTCACGAAGACCACCGTCCGGATGTTGGGCGAGGCGGTCGCTGTGGCTTGGAGTGCGGTGGACGTCGTAGTCGAAGCGCTGTCTTCTGGGGCGGGAGATTTGTCTCCACAACCGAGTAGGGCGATGACCAGTAGGGTGGGCAGCATGGGTTCCTCGTCCCAGGACGGTATCGGCCACCGGGCCGAACGGCAACGCTATTTGGCGATTCGGGGAAACAAGGCCAACAAACGTAGGGTATCGTAAGCGCCCACGCGGTCTCCAGCGGCGAGCGCTTGGCAGGCGCGACGCTGGAGTCGTTGGGCTTTAGGGTGGTCGCAGCGGATGGCGAGGAGCCACCTGGGGTCTTCATCGCCCTGAGCCAGCGCCGTTTGTGCATCGGTGAGCGCATGGCCGGAGGGCTGGAAGACCCCTCGACTACGGACGATATCTTGGGTGGGGCGCGGCGGAAGTGCGTCCATCTGGGCGGCGAAGACCGATAAGATGTGGCGGCGGTTGTCGTCGGTGATGCGGGCGTCTACCAGGGGCTTGAAGTAGCGTGATTCGCGAAGGTCGTGGTGCTCGAGTGCGCCGGCGAATAGTGCGAGCTGGTTGGCTAAGGCGACGTCGTCGGTGTCGTACAGGTCGACGGTGAGGTGCCGGAGGAGCAGGGCGTGGTCGCGTCGCAAGACCTCGGGGGAGCCGTTTGCGGGATAGTCCGCACCCTCGTAGAGCGGAAAGAGAAGAGATTCCTCGGTTTTGGCGTGTTCGGTGAGGGCGCGGGTCAACCACGCCATTCGAACTGCGGCGGCCGACAAGTCGGCGTCCATGACGGCCGTGCGGATCTCGGTGAGAACTTCGGCAAAGTCGTGGTGGAGTTCGAGGAGATCGGTGATACGTTCCATTGGGTACCTATAACTGCGGACGGCCAGTCCCCGACGGGGATATCGGACTGTGGGAGGTCAAAGTGGACTGGATTGAACTGCAGGAATTCGAGTTTTCCACCATCGTGGGGATCTTGCCGTCTGAGCGTGTCACCGTGCAGCCGCTGCGGGTAGACATCCGCTTGGAGCTGCCCCTCGACGAATGTGGTGACAGCGGCGATCTGTCTAAAAGTCTGAACTACGCGATGGTGGAAGCGGCGGTTTGTTTCCTGGCCCAAGAAGGGCAGTGGTGGTTGATCGAGTCCCTGGCGCTGGCCGTGTGCCGGTGGCTGCTCGCCGACCCTGCGCCAGGAGAGGGGCGTGGGCGGGTCGAGACGGTCGAGATTCGCCTTCGGAAACCTACCATCCTCCACGGGCGAGCGGTCCCTGGCGTGGGAATGCGCCGAACGGGCGTGGTTCAGTTGGCGGGGGCGCAGGCCAGGGGAGTCCGCATCCAAACATTGGTCGACACGGGTAAGGACGCAGCCTGGCGTGTGGTGCTCATGCCCGGCGCTTCCTGGAGTGTAGATCGCAGCGTGGGCGTCTTTGTTGTTTCGGGTTCGGTGTGGGCAGGCGATCAACAATTGAAGCCCAACGAACGCCGCTGCCGGGGTGCTGAATTTGAGGTCCAAAATCGAGAGGGAGCGCCGGCGGTGCTACTTTTTGCAGGAATGCCTGTCACTTGAGGACGGTTGTTATCGTAAGATGGGCGTCACTCCGCTAGAGAACACGCTTCATGACCTCTATTTTGCTGCTGTTAACTGGACTCTCTTTCGCCCAAGACAAGACGGTTACTCCGCCCGGTCAGGTTCAGCCCGAGGCAATTTCCGCCGCCGAGGCTGTGATGCCTTCCGATGTCGAGGAAGGCTCAGTTCAGAAGGTTCACACGGCCAAAGACGGCGACACCATCGACTCCATCTCGATGGAATACGGCTTCATGCCGCTCGATTTGCGGAGCTGGAACAAGATCGATGGCGAGGTAAAAGCTGGCGATGAAATTGTGTTGTGGATCCCTCCGCCCGAGCCCGAGCCCGAGGTGGAGACGCAGGTGGCTGAAGCCGAATCCGTAAAGGAAACCGAAGAAAAGAAGCCACGAATCGCGAACGGAGAGAGCGGCTTGGGTGGATTTGTCGGCGCTCATGTGGGGCCGGCGTTCTCGCTCTCTCCCCTCGGAACTGCGGTGACGCCGCGCCTCGAAGGTGGCGTTGTCCTGCCCATGGTCGACCGCAGCTTCCGCATATTTGTGGGCGGCCAATATCTAAAGCCCGTCGCATCTGGAGAGGGCCAAGACGTCCACGTCACCGGTGGCTGGGACTACGAGATGAAGCAAGACGAGCTGTCGTTTAGCTTCGGTGTCGGCTTTCGACCGGGCATGCTGAAGGGCAAGATAAAGCCCGAGGTGTCAGTAGGGCCCAACATCTACCTGTACCGCAGCACGGTGAACGGCTCCGCGGCCGGTGCGGTCTTCCCCGAGAGCACCGAACAGTACACACGAGTGGGTCTTTACGCGTCTGGCGGTGCCAGCGTGGACCTCGGACCCGGCGAGCTCGCGGTTTTGTTCACCATGGCCAGCTCGGGCCTAAACGGTGTGGTCACCGGCGAGGCCGCAAGTGCAGCACTAAGCCCGTCTTTAGGATATCGACTGGTGTTTTAGTAGGGTGGTGCCACCGGCGCGATGCCGTTTACGCCAATGGGAACGCTGAACAGGTTGTTGCGGCTGGTGACGTACAACACGTCGCGATCCCAGCCGCCCACGCCGCCACCGAATCGGATGGCCGAGAACGAGCCCCAAGTGTCGATGTCGACCACAGTCACCCAGTCGGTGCCGTCGGGTTCGGCGCGCCACACTCGGCCTGTGCTGTAGTTCACCGTGTACAAACGATCGCAGACGTCGAGTGCGATGGTCCAGAAGTTTCCGTTTTCAGGGAACGGCGCAAAGTTGACGGGCTCGGAAAATTGGGTGTCGCTTAGGCGCTCGGCTACCATGATGCCGTTCGCTGTGACGACAAATAAACGCTGCTCGTCTTGAGTGAAAGAGACGCCATTGGGGTAATCCGCGGCTTCGGAGATGGAGTAGACGTCGCCGGTGGTTGGGTAGACCAGGGCGATTCGGCCGTTGTTGGTGAAGTCAGTGACCACCACGTAACCAAGGCTGTCAGCGGCGACGCCGTTGGGATTACTCATGCCCGATAAGATGCTCTCGCTGCCCCCGGTGGCCCGGTACACGATGCGCAAGATTCCGGTGTCGGGTTCGGCGAGGAAGATATCGCCGCTGGCTGCGACCCGCAGGCCCGAAGGGTCGGCAAAACCGGGGACTGGAATGATGATCTGATCGCCGGCACGGTCAAGCGCGGTGATGTTGCTGTTGGACTGGGTGAGCAAGTAGCCGCCACCGTCGAAGTCGAAGTCTTCTTCGGTGGTGAAATTAGTTTGGCCGTAGGTGTTCAACAGGTCGGGAATGGTCGCTGGGCAAAGGTTGTCGGTGGTGGTTGTGGTCCCCGTGGTTGTGGTTGTGGTTGTGGTTGTGGTTGTGGTGGGAGTGTCGGTGGTTGTGGTGATGTTGGGGCGCAAGGGTCCGGGCGGCTGTGGACTCTGTTGAGAGCAGCCGAAAAAGGACACCAAAACCAGCACCGAGAACGAATGCATTTCACACCTATGAGCCTGAGCGTGGTGTAGTATGACATGGGATTACGATGGTTACTACACCGGCGTCATCAGTATGACCTCGGTCTGCCATCGTCTAGACGATGGCGTAATGGTGAAGTCTTACGCCAATGAAACAAGAATTAATGTTTGATCTTCAGGCGATAATCTCGGGCTTCTTCTGCGTACTTGCGCGCCCAGGAGCGGGTGGGCGCGAACTTTAGCAGTTCGGAGAATCGGGCGTAGGCAGCGTCCGCGTCTCCAGCTTGGCGAGCGTCCATGCCCGCTGCGTAGAGGCGCGCTGCGATGGGGGCTGAGACCTGCAGAAAGGTTGGGTTGTTGTGGTCGAATTTGTGGGCCCGAACCAAGTGCTTCACCTCGTTGGACGGGTCGGACAGCGCCCTCTTGGCCCAGCATTCCGCCAGGACGCTTGAGATCTCGGGGGTGTGGATTCGCTTGTAACGTTTGTCGTGGGGCAGGTGCTGCCAGGCCAAACGCCAGAAGTCCTCGCCGCTTTGACAGTCGCCACCGCGCGAAGCTTCCAGGGCTGCGATGCGGTCTCTGTTGGCCTCCTCGACCACCTCGGTGGGAGGAACGACCACGATCAGCCCTTCGAAAATGACCTCGCCTTGAGCGAACTGGGCGTCCTCGGTACGCACGTGTCCGCCCGTGACCCTCCCGTTCTTGGCGACCCCGAGCGGGAGTCCTCGCGAGCCGGTGACCACGATACCGAGGTCCCAGGTACCAGAGGGTATATCGCTGGGGATAGGCAGGGAATAAACGCCGCGGAAGCTGTCGTCGGGGCTCCACCAGTCCAAGGGGTAAAGCGAGCGGCCCAGCAGGGTGTAGCCCATGGGCAAGTCCCAGCTGACCAGCTGGTCGCCGCGGCTCATGAACGCGGTGACGGTGACGCTGTCTTCGGGTTTTCGGCGGCGTTCGGTGGCCCAATGGCTCTGCACGAACACCGAGCATCCCGCGCACACCTGGGGGCTTGGGACCGAAAGCTCGACCAGGGAGAAGGCCCGCTGGAAGGACACAGCGTGGTTTACAGGGCCGCCGTAGCGGGGCTTCATGATCAGGTCGCGACGGGCCCAGATTCCGTCGTGAAAAGTGTTTCGCTGTAGGTAGTTGACGTAGCCTATGTACTGAAAATAGTCGCGGTCCCACTCGGGGTACGTCTTGAATTTACTACCGGTGGCCCAAGCGGCGTGGACATGGGCCACATGGGGTTTGATCTCCTCGAACACATACTCTTGGATAAAAGCACGTTGTTCGTAGGTGTGCAGCGCCATGGGGACGTCGACCAGCCCCGCCATGTCTAAGGCGTATTGACCGGACCACCACATGGTCGCCCCCATGTCCATATCCAGGGGGCGAAGTTGTTCCTCCAGGAACAGCTTGGCGGCGAGCGCGTTGGTGTGCTTCACCCGGCTGCGGATCATCTCGGGGAAGTCGTCCCAGCGTGTGCTGTACCAGTGGCTGAATGCGTAATTAGGCGGCACCTGCACGCCGATCAGCAAGGCCGTGACCAGCCAACCGACGGGACTCCACTTGCGTTCGGGTTCGTATTTCGCCAGCCAAGAGAGGATGGCGTCTACGCCGACGGCGAAGAGGATGGACGCTTCGCAGGTGAACAGGGACATCCAGCGGAGTCCGCGCATCCAGTCGCCGTTCGAGAGCACCGAGAACCCGATCGCGAGGAACACGAAGCTCCAGAGGACGGCTCGGATGCGTCCGCCGGGCCGCCCGAGGGCGAAGAAGGGGAGCAGTCCGCCGACCAACGTAATCGCGATGATGCGGAGCTGAAGATAGGTGACGGTCTCGGGGAAGCCGGGCCAGAACCACAGGTGGCGCAGGGAGTCGGGGCCGGGAAGCAACAGCAGCGCGCCGAAGAGCGTCACTACGCCGAGGGCCAGCCGGCCTCGTGTGCCTCGGGTTCCCAGCAATCCGAACACGTAGACTGGGAGCAAGTAGCCCTGCCACAGGCGCTGACTGAACTCGCGGATCTGTAGCCATCCCCGGGCGTACCACTTCTGCGGATAGTTTCCCTGGGTGACGAATTTTGCGTAGTAGGTGTTCGGCAAGGGCATGGCAAAGTACCAGAGCCGAACCAGAATGAACGCGCCGTAGGGCAGCCAGAAGGCAAAGAACCACTTGACTGCCGGGCGCCAACCTAGACCATCCTTAAGGCAGAAAACCAGGAACCACGCACCGGCGATGGCCGCGTACATCAGACCTTCGGGGCGGGTGATGGCCAGCAGGAAGAACAACAGTGCCGACCAGGGAAAGCTGGCGCGTCGGACATCTAGAATGACCCGCCAGATGCCGGCGAGGGCCAAGAAGTTGAACAGGCTGTTCTCGAGGCCCGAGGCGCTCCAGATGGCATGATGAGACGAGATG